>CACXFD010000136.1 GCA_902766845.1 uncultured Lachnospiraceae bacterium
CGCCCCGGAGAAGAAGAGGAACTGGAAGAAGAGCACCGGCGGGCCTCCCACGCACAGGAACTGCGCGCTGCAGCCGAAGAGGCGGACGAGGCGATCAGCGGCCGGGAAGGCGCGTCGGAGGCGCTGTCGCGCGCCCTGCGCGCGCTGCAGCATGCCGCGCAGATCGACCCGGCCATCGGGGAGATCCGGAGCTCGCTGCTGGACGCGGAATCCATCCTGAACGAGGCCGCCCGCGCGGCGTCGGCCTATGTGCAGGACAGCGTCGTAGATGAGGAATCGCTTCACGATTTGGAGACGCGGCTGGACCAGATCCGCCGGATCGAAGCCCGGTACGGCCC
This sequence comes from uncultured Lachnospiraceae bacterium, assembly GCA_902766845.1. GTDB lineage: Bacteria > Bacillota > Clostridia > Lachnospirales > Lachnospiraceae > RUG11204. The sequence goes on from CACXFD010000136.1 coordinate 339, forward strand.
CGATGAAGAGCATGTGCTGGCATCGCTCGCGGAAAAGAAGGAAAGGCTCCGGGAACTGGAAGAATACAGCGAGCGCCGCGAAGCGGCCCGGACGCGCCGGGAGCAGACGCGCCGCGCGCTCGAAGAGGTCTGCGGCCGGCTGACCGCGGAGCGGAAGAAGCAGGCGCAGGTCCTTGTGCGCGAGATCGAGCAGTCCCTGCGGGACCTGAGCTTTTTGAGCGTGGATATGACGATGCGGTTCACCGAACTGGCGGAGCCGGAGCGCGACGGCCGCGACCGCGCGGAATTCCTGATCTCCACGAATCCGGGCATGGAGCCGCTGCCTCTCGCGAAGGTCGCCTCGGGCGGGGAACTGTCCCGGATCATGCTCGGGATCAAGACCGTGCTCGCGCGCACGGACCGGATCCCGTCCCTGATCTTTGATGAGATCGACGCCGGGATCAGCGGCCGGACGGCGCAGAAGGTCGCGGAAAAGCTGGCTGTTCTCTCGCAAACGCACCAGGTCATCTGCATCACGCACCTGGCCCAGATCGCAGCTATGGCAGACAGTCATTTCCTGATCGAAAAGGCCGTGGAGGACGGGAAGGCGGTCACACACGTGCGCCGTCTGGACCGGGCCGGCGAGATCCGGGAACTCGAGCGCATCCTCGGCGGAACGCGGATCACCGAAGCCGTGACCGGCGCCGCGGAAGAGATGAAGGCGCTGGCGCTTGATTTTAAAGCGGGAATCTAGTATAGTAATTTAGATATATGCTCTGCACATGCCCGGCTTTTGCCCGGCGGCCGGAGCCGACTATCAATCCATTGAAATGAGGCTGGAATCATGGACCGTACAGACAGCGTGACCGTCGCGCTGGACGCGATGGGCGGGGACAATGCCCCGTCCGAGATCGTGCAGGGAGCCCTGCTCGCGCTGCAGAGATCCCAGGATCTGAATGTGATCCTGGTCGGAAGACCCGAGACCGTCCGCAAGGAACTGGAAGGAAAGACGTATGACGCCTCCCGTCTGAGCGTTCAGGCCGCATCGGAGGTCATCTCCACGGAGGAGACGCCGGTCATGGCCATCCGCCAGAAAAAGGATTCGTCCATCGTGGTGGGCCAGTATCTGGTCCGGGAAGGCAAGGCGGACGCGTTCGTTTCCGCCGGCTCCACCGGTGCGGTGCTTGCGGGAGGCATGATCTATGTGGGCCGGATCCGCGGCGTGCGCCGTGCCCCGCTGGGCACCCTGATCCCGACGGAAAGCGGGGTCTGCCTGATCGCGGACGCGGGCGCCAACGTGGATGTGCGTCCCGAAGACCTGCTGCAGTTCGCGCAGATGGGATCGGTCTACATGGAGCGCGCCATCGGCGTGGAGAGGCCCCGCGTCGCGCTCGCGAACATCGGAACAGAGGAAGAAAAGGGGAACGCCCTGACCAAGGCGGCCCATCCGCTGCTGGCGGCCTGCCCGGACATCCGGTACATCGGCTACATCGAATCGCGGGACATTCCGCACGGCGGGGCGGACGTGATCGTCTGCGACGGCTTTGACGGGAACCTGATGCTGAAGATGTATGAGGGCGTCGCCTCGACGCTTCTCGGCGTCGTGAAAAAGACGCTGAAGAAGAACCTGAAGACCAAGATCGGCGCGGCGCTGATCCAGAAGGATCTGCGGCAGATGCTCAAGACGTTCGACGCCAAGGAATACGGCGGGGCGCCCATGCTCGGGCTCAAGGGCCTCGTCGTCAAGACGCACGGGAACGCGCGCGCGCAGGAGGTGTGCAACAGCCTGCTGCAGTGCGTGACCTTCCGGAAACAGCAGATCCGGGAGACCATGGAAGAACTTTTTGCGGCCAAGACGCCGGGAGAGGAGTAAATGTTATGGATGAAAAGAGACTGATCGAGATCATTGCGGACCAGCTGAACGTGCCGGCGGAGGAGATCACCCCCGAATCGTCGTTCGTGGAGGACCTGATGGCGGATTCGCTGGATCAGGTGGAGATCGTGGTCGCGATCGAGGATGAACTGGGCGTCAAGATCCCGGATGAATACCTGTCCTCGCTCCACACGGTCAACGATGCGCTGGAGATGCTCAAGAAGCTCGGCTGACATGAGAGACAGACAAGAGGAAGAACTGGAGAGACGGATCGGATATCGGTTTCGGGATCCGTCTCTTCTTCGCACGGCCCGCACCCACAGTTCGTATACGAACGAACACGGCATGACGCGGGCCCGGTGCAATGAGCGCCTCGAATTCCTCGGAGACGCCGTGCTCGAGATCGTCAGCAGTGAATACCTGTTCCGCCTCCATCCGGACCTGCCGGAGGGAGAACTGACCAAGCTGCGCGCGTCCATGGTCTGCGAGCCGACGCTCGCGCTGTGCGCGGCCGATATCGGTCTCGGACAGCTCCTGCTCCTCGGAAAAGGAGAGGAAGCCACGGGCGGACGGGAACGGCCGTCGGTCACCTCCGATGCGGTGGAGGCCCTGATCGGGGCCGTCTATCTGGACGGAGGCTTTGACGCGGCGCGGGACGCCGTGCACCGCCTGGTGCTCGACGGGATCGAGGAAAAGCGACTGTATCAGGACTCCAAGTCCCTGCTGCAGGAGGCGGTCCAGCGGGACCGCAGGGGAGAAGAACTGACCTACGTCCTTCTGTCACAGGAAGGACCGGATCACTGCACGCGCTTTACGGTCGAAGCGCGCGTTTCCGGAGAGCCCTGGGGGCGCGGGACCGGCGCGTCCAAAAAGCAGGCGGAGCAGAACGCGGCCTATGAAGCGCTGAAAAAGCTGCGCCGTCAGACTAACGGACCGGTGTAAGGGGATATATGTACTTAAAATCCATCGAGATGCAGGGGTTCAAATCCTTTGCACAGAAGATCGAACTGGACTTCCAGAGCGGGGTGACCGGCATCGTCGGCCCCAACGGATCCGGCAAGAGCAATGTCGCGGACGCGGTTCGCTGGGTGCTCGGAGAGCAGAGCGCCAAGCAGCTGCGCTCTTCGAATATGCAGGACGTGATCTTTGCCGGTACGCAGAGCCGCAAGCCCGTCGGTTTCGCGAGCGTCGTGATCACATTCGATAATAAAGACCGTGTGCTCGCGTACGACGCGGACGAGGTCGCGGTCTCGCGCCGCGTCTACCGGTCCGGCGAGAGCGAATACATGCTGAACGGATCGGCCTGCCGGCTGCGGGACATCCAGGAGCTTTTTTACGATACCGGTATCGGCAAGGAAGGCTATTCGATCATCGGTCAGGGGCAGATCGACCGCATCCTCAGCACCAAGCCCGAGGAGCGCCGCGAACTGTTCGATGAAGCGGCCGGGATCGTCAAATACAAGAAACGCAAGCTCGTCGCGGTGCGCAAGCTCGAAAAAGAGAACGAGAGCCTGACCCGCGTCCGCGACATCCTCGGGGAACTGGAGAAGCAGGTGGGTCCGCTGGAACGCCAGGCGGACAAGGCCCGCGAGTACCTCTCCCTGAAAGAAGAACTGAAGCGGTTCGAGGTCAATCAGTTCCTGCTCGCGGAGGAAAAACGCGCGCACGTTCTGGAAGACCTGACCGGCAAGCTGAAAATCGCCGAGGAAGATCTGGCCGCGGCCCGTCTGGATACCGAACTGCTGCGCCGTCAGCATGAAGATCTGGATAAAGAGCGTGAAGAACTGGACCAGGCGCTGACGCAGGAGCGGGACCGTCTGCAGGACCTGACGGTGGAAAAAGAGGCAGCAGAGGGCCGGATCGGCATCCTGCGCGCCCAGATCGAGACCGAAGAGACCAGCCGCCGTCACGCCGCAAACCGGCGCGAGACGCTGGAGAACGAGCGCGCGGAGCGCGCGGAGCACGTCAGCCGGATCCGCGAAGAAGAGCAGGAGCTGGCGGAGACGCTGGCTGCGCTCGAAGCCGAGAGCCGAACGTTCGAGGAGCAGCTCAAGCAGGCGGATCAGAGCATCGCGGAGCGCGATGAGGAAGCCCGCCTGTCCCGCGAACAGGTGCTGCAGGCCCTGCAGGAGCTCGCGGACCTCGGGAGCCGCCGTCAGCATTTCGAGACGCTGATCGAGCAGAACCGCCTGCGGCAGGAGCAGCTGGCGGACCGTCTCGTCCAGCGCGGCAAAGAAAAGGAAGAACTGTCCGCGCAGATCGACGCCCTGACGAAGGCCGTGGAGCAGCTGGACCGGACCGGAGCCGCCCTGTATAAACAGCTGGACGGGGCGCACGCGCAGGAAGAAGAAAAAAAGCAGCTGCGGGCACAGACCGAAGAAGACCTGTCGGCCCGTCTGCAGCAGTTCCACCAGATCTCGTCGCGGCTCGAATCGCTGCAGAATCTGGCGGAGCGCTATGAAGGATACGGCGGGAGCGTGCGCAGCATCATGGAGGCGCGCGGCCGCCTCTCCGGCATCGTCGGCGTGGTCGCGGATCTGTTCCATACGCAGAAGCAGTATGAGACCGCCATCGAGACCGCGCTCGGCAACGCGCTGCAGAACGTCGTGACGGTCACGGAGGACCACGCGAAGAAGGCGGTCCTGTTCCTGAAAGAGGGAAAGCGCGGACGCGCGACCTTCCTTCCGATCGACGCGGTGCGCGATGACCGGCCGTTTCCGGAGCCGGAGGCGCTGCGCGAGACCGGCGCGGTCGCGGCCGCGGACGAGCTCGTGACCTGCGATGCGAAGCTGGACGGGATCAAGCGTCATCTGCTGGCCCGCACGCTCGTCGTCAAAGACATGGATTCGGCGCTTGCGATCGCGCGGAAATACCGGTACGGGCTGCGGATGGTCACACTGGAGGGAGAACTCCTCTCGCCGGGCGGATCGCTGACCGGCGGAACCTATAAGAACAGCAGCAACCTGCTCGGGCGGCGCCGTGAGATCACGGAGCTGTCACAGCAGAAGGAAAAGGCCGCGCAGGGACTGGCCGCGGCGCGCGAAAAGCTGGCGTCCCTCGACGGGGAGCTGGCCGGCCTGGCGGAGCGCCAGGAAGAACTGAAAGCGCAGCTGCAGGAAAAGCAGCTCGAGAAGAATACCCGGACGCTGGAGAAGAAGCAGCGGGAAGAACAGCTCGCGGAGCTGACGGAACGCAGCCGGAACACGGAGGACGAGTCCGACCGTATCGCGCAGCAGCTGCGGAATATGGCGCAGGAGACGGAAAAGATCGACGAACGTTCCCGGACCCTGTCCGAGGGCAGGCACCGCCAGGAAGAGGCGGCCGCCAGCGCGGAAGAGAGCGTAAGCGGGCTCCGTCTGCAGCGCGAGGAGGTCATGAACCGCGCGGCCGAGCTGTCAGTCCGTCAGAATACCGCCCTGCAGCGCCGGCTCTTCCTGGAAGAGACCATCGGCACGCTCGCGCAGGAAGAAGCGGCCGCGCAGAAGGAACTGGAGGAGCTGGCTCAGATGGAGCAGGCCTCGTCCCTGTCCGGCACTGAGATGGCCGGCGAGATCGAGACGCTGCAGGCCCGCATCGAAGAGGGCCGCAAACGGATCGAAGAGACGGCGGCCCTGGTAGAAGAGCAGACCCGCCAGCGCGACAAGCGCCTCTCGCAGCAGCGTGAGATCTTTGCGCGGCGCGACGAAGCCATGGACCGGCAGACACTGCTCGAGAAGGAGACCTTTCGCCTTCAGACGCAGAAGGAACGCGAGGAAGAGACCGCGGAGCGGCAGGCCGCGTACCTGTTCGAGGAATACGCACTGACGCCTTCCGAGGCAAAGGCGTACCGGAACGAGGAGTTCACGCTGACGCAGCTGACCGGACGGATCTCCGCGCTGCGCAGCAGCATCAAGGCCCTCGGGAACGTGAACGTCAACGCGATCGAGGATTATAAAGAGACCAAGGAACGATACGATTTCCTGAAGGCCCAGCACGACGACCTGGTCCGCGCCGCGGACAGCCTGCGGCAGGTGATCTCCGAACTGGAACAGGGCATGCGCACGCAGTTCACCGAAAAGTTCAAAGAGATCCAGCGGGAGTTCGACATCGTCTTCAAGGAACTGTTCGGAGGCGGCCAGGGGAGCCTTGAGCTCATGGAGAACGAAGACGTCCTGGAGGCCGGCATCTCGATCATCGCGCAGCCGCCGGGCAAGAAGCTCCAGAACATGATGCAGCTGTCGGGCGGTGAAAAGGCCCTGACGGCCATCAGTCTGCTGTTCGCGATCCAGCGCCTGAAGCCGTCGCCGTTCTGCCTGCTCGATGAGATCGAAGCGGCCCTGGACGATGTGAACGTGGTCCGCTTTGCCCGGTACCTGGATCAGCTCAAGGATAAGATCCAGTTCATCGTGATCACCCACCGGCGCGGCACCATGACGATCGCGGACCGCCTGTACGGCATCACGATGCAGGAAAAAGGCGTGAGCAGCCTGGTCAGCGTAGACCTGACCGACGCGGAGGAATGATATGGGATTTTTCGGACGTCTGCTGAACTCGCTGGCGGAAGCGTTTTCCGCTGTAGATGAAGACTTTTACGATGAGCTCGAGGAGCAGCTGATCCTCGGAGACCTGGGCGTGGAAGCCACGGAAAAGATCATCGAGGACCTGCGGGAACGGGTGCGCACGGAGCACATCATGCAGCCCGAGGACCTGCGGGAAGCCCTGCACGCCTCGCTCCGGGACATGATGCGTCAGGACGAGCACGCCTATGACTTTGAAGAGGGCCCGTCGGTCGTGCTGCTGATCGGCGTCAACGGGGTCGGCAAGACCACGAGCGCGGGCAAGCTGGCCGGCCTGTATAAGGCGCAGGGGAAGCGCGTGCTGCTGTGCGCGGCGGATACGTTCCGGGCCGCGGCCATCGAGCAGCTGACGGAATGGTCACACCGGGCCGGCGTCGAGATCATCGCCCAGAGCGAAGGATCGGATCCCGCGGCCGTGGTCTTTGACGCCACGCAGGCCGCCAGGGCCCGTCATACGGACATCCTGATCGCGGACACGGCCGGCCGGCTGCACAATAAAAAGAACCTGATGGAAGAGCTGCGCAAGATCGACCGGATCCTGGAGCGGGAATACGCCGGCGCGAAGCGCGAGAGCCTGATCGTGCTCGACGCGACCACCGGACAGAACGCGCTCTCGCAGGCGCGCCAGTTCAAGGAAGTCACGGACGTGAGCGGCGTGATCCTGACGAAGATGGACGGGACCGCAAAAGGCGGGATCGCGGTGGCCCTGCAGATGGAGCTGGGCCTGCCGGTCAAGTTCATCGGCGTCGGGGAACAGATCGCGGACCTGAAGCGGTTCGACGCGGACGAATACGTCGAGCAGCTGTTCTCGGAGCAGTGAGGCGCCCGCCCCGGGATGCGGACCGGGAATGACGGAATCGGAACCAGGAACGATACGGGAGGAATGAGCATGGCCCAGAAGGAAGAACGCTCCGAAGTCCTGACGATGGATGTGTTCGAAGAAGCGGCGGAACTGGCGGAACGCCGGCTGCTTCCGACAAAGCTCGTCTTCAGCGACTATTACAGTCAGATGACCGGCTGCCGTGTGTATTTCAAGCCGGAGAACATGCAGGTCACCGGCGCATACAAGGTGCGCGGCGCCCTTTATAAGATCCAGACGCTGTCGAAGGAGGAACGCGCCCGCGGATTGGTCACGGCCTCCGCCGGAAACCACGCGCAGGGCGTGGCCTGGGTCGCGCAGGAGATGGGGATCCCGGCCACGATCGTGATGCCGGCCCCGACCCCGTTCACGAAGGTGAACCGGGTGCGGGAGATGGGCGCCGAGGTCCTGCTCGAAGGAAAGGACTATGACGAATCGCGCGCATACGCGGAAGACCTGGCGCGGGAATCCGGACGGACCTATATCCAGGCCTATGACGATCCGGCCGTAGCGGCCGGACACGGAAGCCTGGCGATGGAGATCTTCAAGGAGCTTCCGACCGTCGACGTGATGCTGGTGCCGGTGGATGGCGGCGGGATCTGCGCCGGCGTGGCCACGCTCGCGAAGATGCTGAATCCGAAGATCCGTGTGATCGCCGCGGAGCCGGCCGGCGCGGCCTGCCTGACCGCTTCGCTCGAAGCCGGCCGGCCGGTGCCGATGCCGGAGATCAATACGATCGCGGACGGCTCCTCGATGCACGCGCCCGGCGAGCAGCTGTTCCCGTACATCCGCGAGAACGTGGACCAGGTCGTGACGGTCGAGGACGAAGAGCTGATCGTGGCCTTCCTTGACATGCTCGAACATCATAAGATGGTCGTCGAGAACGCCGGCCTCGTGACCGTGGCCGCGCTTCGCCATCTGGACCTGAAGAATAAAAAAATCGTCTGTGTGCTCGGAAACGGGAACATGGACATGATCACGATGGCCTCCATCGTCCAGCACGGCCTGATCCTGAAGGACCGGATCTTCACGGTGTCGGTCCTGCTGCCGGACAAGCCCGGCGAGCTCGCGAACATCGCGGGACTGGTCGCGCAGATGCAGGGGAACGTGATCAAGCTGGAGCATAACCAGTTCGTGAGCCTGAACCGAAATACGGCCGTGGAGCTGCGCATCACGATCGAGGGCGACGGGACCGAACACAAGCATAAGCTCGTACGCGCCTTGGCGGATCACGGCTATATGCCGAAGCTGGTGCCGCTGTCCGGGTCGTTCCTGTGACGCAGGAGGCCCGGCGGGTACGGACAGGATACAAGGCCTGAAAGAGAGAAAGAGAGGACAGCCGCATGAGGCTGTCCTCTCTTGTATTATCAGGATCTTTGTTCGGTGAGTCCGGCGATCGACGGCGTGACGGTCATCGAATAGTTGGTGTGGTAGATCACGAAGCCGGGCCGGGCGCCCGGCACTTTGCGAAGCTCCCGGCGCTGCACGTAGTCCACGTCCGCTTTTTTCGAATCACGGGCGCGCGAGTACCAGGCCGCGGCCGCGGCGGCTTCTTCATAGGCGCGGTCCGTCAGTTCGCGGCCGCCGCTCTTTACGATCACATGGGATCCGGGCTGTCCTTTGATATGGAACCACCAGTCCGCGCCGGACGCGATGCGGAACGTGACTTCCTCGTTCTGCAGATTGTTCTTTCCGACGTAGAGGTCGAACCCTTCCGACGTGAGATAGTGCAGGGGAAGGGCCGGCTTTTCCTTTCCGCCGCCCTTTCGTCCGGCCCGGCTCCCGTCCTTGCCGGCCGCTTTGCGCAGATAGCCGTACCGGGCCATCTCTTCCCGGATCTCGCGCAGGTCCGTTTCGCCGGAGGCCATATCCAGGGCGGCGCGGATCGAATCGAGGTGCTCGAGCGTCTGCTCCGTGTCCGCGATCTGGCCCTGCAGAGCCTCGAAGGTGCGCTTCTGCTTGCTGTAGCGCGCGTAGAAGCGGTTGGCGTTCTCCATGGCGGACAGATCGGAGCGGAGCGGCACGCGCACCTGCGTCCCGTCGTAATAGTTGAGAAGCTCCGCCTCTTTGGCGCCGTCGGGAATCTGATGCGCGTAGGCCGTGATCAGTTCGCCGTAGAGACGGTATTTGTCCCGGTCTTCGGTGTCCCGGAGCTGGCGCCGCTGCAGATCCAGCTTTTTGACCGTGCGTTCGTAGACGGTGTCCGCGGCGCGGCGCGTATCGGCCGAACGCTGGCGCAGCCTCTCCACGGCATTCTTCTCGGCGTAATACGCCTCCAGAAGGGCGCTGGGACTCTCAAACCGGCGCTGCGAGCGGTCCGGAGCGGACAGCTGGCCGGTCATCTCGATCGCGGACAGGTCCTTCGGATCCCCGTTCTCGCAGATCATGGCCGGCGCAAAGCGGCCGGAACGGATCTGCTCCGCGGCGGACAGAAAGGCGCGGGAAAGCGCATCGGCCTCCTCCGGGGAGAGGGCCGAGGCGATCCGTCCGGATTCGAGGGAAGACAGGCCGGACGCACGCGACGCGCGGAAGATGATCTCCTCCGCGGCCGGAAACGACAGTCCGGCGTAGCGTCCGGTCAGGAATTTTCCGAGCGGGAGCGGGGAGGCGGACAGGGCTTCCTTCAGGGAAGGCTCCGTCTCCGAGAGCGGATCGGCCTTTTTGAGCGCGTCCGGCAGGAAATACGGCCGGCCGGGGAGCACTTCGCGCAGCGAACTGACCGAAGAAGGCACGCGGCGCATGGCGTCCAGGATGGTGCCGCCCGCGTCGCAGAAGATCAGGTTGCTGTATTTGCCCATCAGCTCCGCGATCAGATGCAGTTCTTCGATGTCCCCGAGCTCATTGCGGTGCGTGACGGCCAGATCCAGGATCCGTTCCATCCCGGGCTGGGAGACGGACACGATCTGACCTCCGTTCAGATGCTTGCGCAGCAGCATGCAGAAGGACGGGGCCGAGGCCGGGTTCGCGAACGACTGCTCGGTCAGGTACGCCAGAGGCAGTCCGGGCGAGCACGACAGCAGCAGTTTTTCGCTGTTCTTTTCTTTTTTGACGGTCAGTACGACCGCGTCTTTTTCCGGCTGCGAGACGCGGGCGATGCGTCCGCCGACGAGGCGGGCGTCCAGCTCCGCGCGCAGCGCGGCGATCATGATTCCGTCGAAAGCCATAGAAGATACACTCCCTTTTGCCCGCGCAGGCCGGTCGGCCCCGGCGGGCACTTCGCAGAGGCCATTATAGACGTTTTGCGGAGGACTTGCAATCGGTAAAACGTTGACTTGCCATCATAAAAAGAATATAATAATTCTGATTATGTACCGGGAGGCATTCAATGATCAGAAGCATGACCGGCTTCGGCCGCGGGGAAGCCGCGGACGAGTCGTATCGGATCACGGTCGAGGTGCGCGGCGTCAATCATCGCTATCTGGACGCCGGCATCAAGCTTCCCCGCAAGCTCCTCGCGTTTGAAGGGGAGATGCGGCAATGGCTGAAGACCTATGTGACACGCGGAAAGGTGGACGTGTTCGTGGCCTGCGAGGAGCTGGCCGGCAGCTCGGAGACCGTTTCCTATCATCCCGCCCTGGCGGAGAGCTATTATCAGGCGGTCTGCCGTCTGGCGCAGGACCTGTCGCTGACGCCGCCGTCGGACGCCCTGTCGATCGCCCGCATGCCGGACGTTCTGACGACGGAGCGGACGGAAGAGGATGAGGAGGTCCTGAAGGCGCTGCTGCATGAGGCGTCGGACCGCGCGTTTTCCGCCTTCGTACAGGCCCGGGAGCGGGAAGGAGAGGCACTGGCGGCGGATCTGCTCGCCAAGCTGGACGGCCTGCGCGGCCGTGCGCTCGCGATCGAAGCGCGTTCTCCCGAGATCCTGACCGAATACCGGGAAAAGCTGCGCGCCAA
>CACXFD010000137.1 GCA_902766845.1 uncultured Lachnospiraceae bacterium
AGGCCAGGAAGTAGGCGTCCTCTCCCTTCACCTTGAAGCGGACGATGGCCGAACGCTCCTTGACGGTCTTGTAGCCCTGGGCCACCTCCTGCGCCGACAGCGGCGTGCCGCAGCGCGGGCAGTACGGGACGATCTTGAAGCCCTTGTAGAGAAGGCCGCGGTCCCAGATGGTCTTCAGCGCCCACCACTCGGATTCGATGTAATCATCCTCGTAGGTGATGTACGGATGATCCATGTCCGCCCAGAAACCGACGATGTCGGAGAAATCCTCCCACATGCCCTTATACTTCCAGACGCTCTCCTTGCACTGTTTGATGAACGGCTCCATGCCGTACTTCTCGATCTGGTCCTTGCCGTCCAGGCCCAGGGCCTTTTCGACTTCCAGCTCCACGGGCAGGCCGTGGGTGTCCCAGCCGGCCTTGCGCGGGACCTTGTAGCCTTTCATCGTGCGGTAGCGCGGGATCATATCCTTGATGACGCGGGTCAGCACGTGGCCGATGTGGGGCTTGCCGTTCGCGGTGGGCGGCCCGTCATAGAACATGTACGTGGGCGCGTTCTCGCGGTCCTTAATGCTCTTCTGGAAGATCTGGCGCTCTTTCCAGAACTCCAGCACCTTGCGCTCGCGGTCCTTGAACTTCATGTCCGCGCTGACTTTTTCGTAGACCATGGGTGTGTCCTCCTTTGTGCGGCCGGCCGGGGCCGGGCCGTGTGTCTGTCTCGCAGGACGGGCGCTGCGAGCCGGACCGGTCTTCGGTCCTCCTCTCTCTGCGCACTTCCCGCCGGAATAAAAAAGTCCCCCTTCACCCGAAATCGGACGAAGGGGGCTTCGCTTATACCACCGGTTTCAGCGTACTATGCCGCTTTTCGCGGCAGCCATACGTGTTCCCTGTAACGGAGGAAATCCGTCTCTCCCTAGGATCTGTTCTCTCTTCAGGAAAGCTGCTCCGAAGTGATCTTCCGCGCTCCTCTACTCTCACCGGCTCCCACCTGCCGCCGGCTCTCTGGGGATTTCGAAGAGGCGTACTGTCTTCCTCTGCGCATTTGCATCTTGATCTGACCGGACGCGGCTGGTTTCCCGCGGCGCGTCCAACAGAAAGTATTCTAATAGAGTGTGCGAAAAAAGTCAATCCTCTGTTGCGGCGTCCGCGATCACTTCATTCAGGCTCCCGGTCCGGTAGCCCTGCAGGTCCAGCGCAACATAGGTGAACCCGAGGCCGCGCAGCGTCTCTGTGACGGTCCGGCACAGCGTCTCCTCTCCTGCCAGCCGGGCGATGTCCTCCGGAAGCAGTTCGATGCGCGCGAGGCTCCCGCCTTCATGCACGCGCACGCGGAACTGCTTGAAGCCGAGGCCGCGCAGGAAGTCCTCAGCCCGTTCCACCCGCGACAGTTTCTCCGCGGTCAGGCGCTCGCCGTACGGGATGCGGCTTGCGAGACACGCGAATGACGGCTTGTCCCAGGTGGGCAGCCCAAATTCCCGCGAGAGCGCACGAATCTCCGCCTTGGACAGCTCCGCTTCGCGCAGCGGGCTTGCGATCCCGAGCTCCACGACCGCACGCATCCCGGGCCGGTAATCGCCCAGATCGTCCAGATTGGAGCCTTCCACCACGCAGGCGATTCCTTCCGCGGCCGCGGTCTCCAAAAACGCAGTGAACAGCGCTTTTTTGCAGTGATAGCAACGATCCTTCGGGTTCTTTGCGACGTCTTCCGCGGCCAGGATGTCCGGCCGCAGTTCGATCTGCCGCACGCCGAGGCGCGCGCACAGCTCCTGCGCCTCACGGCTCTCCGACGCCGGGTTCAGCGCGGTCACCGCGGTCAGGGCGATCACATCGTCTCCGAGCGCTTCCCGGGCCGCAAACAGCAGGAACGTCGAATCCACACCGCCCGAGAACGCCACGGCCACCCGGCCGCGCGCGGCCAGCGCCTTCTTCAGCTGTTCATATTTCTGATGAAGGGGATCCATGATCATCCTCCTGTTTCACTTATTTCGGGCCTCCCGGGTCAGGTCCTTTACGACCTCCCCGGCGATCAGCAGGCCGCAGACGGCCGGCACGAAGGCCGTGCTGCCCGGGGCGCGCTTCTTTCCGGAAAACGATGCCGGCGCCGGCCGGCCGGTGTTGCCGGTATCTTCCGGAGCCGTACCGGTCTCCGCTTCCGGAGCCGGCGTCATTTCGGCCGCAGGATCGGACGGTGCGGCTTCGGCGGCTGTAGGCGTAGGCGGAGCCGGGATCATCGGCTCTTCCTCGGAATAGACCACCTTGAGGTCCTTCACGCCGCGCTTTCGCAGCTCGCGGCGCATCACGCGCGCCAGCGGACAGGTCTGCGTCTCATAGATGTCTGCGACCTTCATCTGCTGCGCGTCCAGCTTGTTGCCGGCGCCCATCGCGCTGATGACCGGCACCCCGGCCGCCTTCGCGCGCAGGACCAGTTCTACCTTGGCGGTCACGGTATCGACCGCGTCCACCACATAATCATACTCCGAAAACGGAAACCCGTCCGCGTTTTCAGGAAGGAAAAACGTATTATAGATCCGCACCTGCACATCGGGGTCGATCGAGAGCATGCGGTCACGCATGACCTCCGTCTTAAACCGGCCCACGGTGTCCCTCGTCGCGATGATCTGACGGTTCAGGTTCGAGAGTGCCACGCGGTCCGCGTCCACCAGATCGAACGCGCCGATGCCGCTGCGAACGAGGGCCTCGCAGACGTATCCGCCCACGCCGCCGATGCCGAAGACCGCGACCCGCGCGCGGGCCAGCCGCTCCATGGCCGCCCCGCCCAGCAGGCGCTCGGTCCGTTCATACTGTTCTTTCCGGGACGTCATCGCGTCCTCCTTTCCTGCGGCCTCACATGTCCGCCGGCCGCGTTCGCGGCGGTCACGTCTGTCCGCTCCGGACCGTCTTCGCGGCGGTCACGTCTGTCCGCTCCGGACCGCGTTCGCGGCGGTCACATCTGTCCGCTCCGGACTGCCTCCTGCAGCCGGCCGGCAATATCCGCGAACTCTTCCGGCCGGAGTTTGCAGACGGCCCGGTCGAACGTCAGCAGGCCGTTGGTCTCGTCCTCCACGTCCGACACCTGCGTATAGACCGATCCGCACAGGCCCTGCGCGGCCAGCGGGATCACCTGCTCTTCGTAGATCTCCCGCAGCGCCGCGGCCATCTCTTCCCGCGTCTCGTACGTACGGTAACCGTACGTCTTTTTCAGGTTGAAGCTGTGTTCGGGGATCTTGAAGACGAACCCGCCAAACTCCGACAATAGCTGCGGCCGGTCTTCATCGCCGAGGTGCAGCCGATCGAAATAGATGTGACGGCCGTCCACGTCCGACTTCGTCTGATGGAACCAGCCCGAGCACGTGTTGATCAGGCGCGCCGGGTCCAGCGCGCGGAGCCTGTCGTACGCGCCGTCCGCGCAGAACTGGCCCCAGCCTTCGTTGAAGATGGTCCAGAGGCAGACGCACGGGTGCGGCTGCAGCAGGCGCGCGGTCTCTTCCATGGCGTCCAGGAAATGGGCGCGCTGGGCCGGGTCGCGGTGCAGGCGGTCATCCCGCCGCTTCTGGAAATGCAGGGTCGGCAGCACCGTGTCCCGCAGGTAACTGTATCCGCCGCAGCTCACCATGTCCTGAAAGACGATCATGCCCAGCCGGTCGCAGTCGTAATAGAACCGCTCCGGCTCGATCTTGATGTGCTTTCGCAGCGTATTGAACCCCAGCCGCTTCATGGCCAGGATGTCTTTCTCAAATCCGTCGGGCGAGGCCGGCGTGTACAGGCCGTCGCTCCAGTAGCCCTGGTCCAGCAGGCCGTGGAAGAAGTACGGCCGGCCGTTCAGACAGAGCCGATGCACTCCGCCGGCCGTCTCCGCGGTCACGGTGCGCAATGCAAAATAGGACGATACCCGGTCCTGCCCCGCCGTGATCTCGAACGGATACAGGTGCGGGCTCTCCGGACTCCACAGCAGCGGATCCGGGATCTCAACGCGGACCCGTCCATCGGTCATCGGATAAGACACGCCGTTCAGCTGCAGGACAGGCTCCGAAGCTGCCGGGCCGCTCATCCGTGCGGTGATCTCCGCCCAGGAGAGACCTGTGCGGATCTGCAGAGAGACGATGTGCGCCTCCGGGACCGGTTCCAGCCAGACCGTCTGCCAGATGCCGGAGCACGGCGTATACCACATGCCGCCGCGCTTTCTGCTCTGCTTGCCGAGCGGATATGCCGGGGACAGATCGTTGATCACGCGGACTTCCAGGAGCTGCGGAGTGCCGGAAGCCATTCGCTCCGTCCCGTCTCCCCCGTCCGTTCCGCCGGCCTTTGACGGAAAGTTCTGTGCCGCGTCAGCACCCGTTTCCTCTTCCGGCTTCAGCGCGTCCGTGATGTCCGCCGTAAACGGAAGACATCCGTTGTCATGCCGGCAGACCTCACGGCCGTTTACAAAAACGACGGCCTCCCGGCCCACTGCGCCGAAATGCAGCAGGATCCGGCCGGACGGGCCATAGAGGCCGCTTGCCCCGCGCCAGGACGCCGGCACCGTGAACGTACGCCGGTAGACCATGGTCTCGCCGGGCTTCGGCGGCTCCGCCACGCTTGAGAGAAGGCTCTCCGGGCAGAACGGGACCGTGACCGGGCAAAAGCGCGCCGGCCTCCTCTCCCGCGGGATCACAGCCAGCTCCCAGGTCCCGTTCAGGCACAGCCAGTCCGGCCGCGCAAGCTGCGGCCGCGGATAGTCTTCCCACGGGACCTTCGGCAGGTCTCTTCCCTCTTCGGTATACAGCTGTTGAAGACCGCTTTTTGCCATGACAGACCTCTTATCCGGAGCCTCTTTGCTGCGGCCGCTCCCCTTATCTCAGAAACCGCAGCTGCGGGCGCAGGCGCTTCTCATAGGCCTGCGCC
>CACXFD010000138.1 GCA_902766845.1 uncultured Lachnospiraceae bacterium
CGCTGATCAGCTTTGACGCCGGACTGAAAACGCAGTTCGGCCGTTTTATTTTGGCGAATTCGATCACGCTGACGCCCGGCACCATCACGGTCGAGGCCCAGGGGGACCGCTTCACGGTCCATTGCCTGCGCCCCGATTTCCTCGACGTATCCGAAAACAGCGTCTTCCTGAAATGGATCCGCAGACTGGAGGCCTGATATGGAACCGATCTTCCGCACCGTCCTGACGGTCACGCTCGCGCTTCTGGTCCTCGGCCTGTTCTTCGGGCTGATCCGCGCGATCCTCGGCCCGCGCCGCGCGGACCGCATCCTCGGCATCAATATGATCGGCTCGCTGAGCACCGCATCGCTGGCCGTCATCGCTGTCCTGCTGCATGAGGCCTGGCTGCTGGACGTCTGTCTGGTCTACTGCCTGATCAGCTTTCTGGCCGTCGTGATGCTGGCCCGGATCCATATCCGCCGCAAACTGGAGGAAAAGGAGGAGCAGCGTCATGAGTGAGACGATCCGCCTGATCTTTGCCGTCCTCTTCCTCGGCGCCGGGCTGCTCAGCATCGGCTTCGCGATCCTCGGCGTGTTCAAATTCCGATACGTCATGAACCGCATGCACTGCGCCGCGGTCATCGACGCGCTCTCGCTGGCGCTGATCCTGATCGGGCTGGCGTTCGCAGCCGGCGATGCGGCCTTTTTTCCGAAACTGGCGCTGATCCTGATCGTTCAGTGGATCGGCAGCCCGATCGCGTCGCATATGGTCGGACGTCTCGAAGTGGATACGGACGAGACCATCGGCGAGCATATGGAGATCCGCTCCGACCGGCCGGAAGGGCCGTCCGCGGAGCGTACGGACAAGGAGGACTGAGATGGATCTGATCGAACTGTGCCTTCTGGGACTGATCCTGATCTGCGGGATCGCGACCTGCCTGCAGAAGAACCTGATGGTCTCGCTGATCATCTTCATGGCGTACAGCGTGATCATGTCGATCGTATGGGCGCTGCTGCGCGCGCCGGACCTGGCCATCACCGAAGCCGCGGTCGGCGCCGGCATCTCCAGTCTCCTGCTGTTCATCACGCTGCAGAAGATCCGGGACCTCAAACGAAAGGACGCATCGAACGATGAAAAAACGAACCTTTAAGGAATGGCTGAAGCAGTGGGACCAGGGCGAGTTCGACCTGGACCGCGGCGAGGCCGAAGCCCTGCACTACCGCCCCGAGACGCAGGAAAAGGATGACGATTCCTGGGCGCACCGCCCGGTCCGCGGCCTGCGTGAGGGCGAATATACACTGTTCGTCAAAGTCTATCCGTTCGCGGCTCTCCTGCTGGCCTCCGTCATGATCTTCTTCTTTATGAGGACCGTCGCTGAGCTGCCTCCGTTCGCAAGCGCCTGTACGCCCGCCAACCAGAGCGAAGTCATCCGGCGCTACATCGAGAACGGACTGACCGAGACCGGCGCGGTCAACATCGTGGCCGGCGTGATCCTCGACTACCGCGCGTTCGATACGCTCGGCGAATCGCACGTGCTGTTCACGGCCGCCACGGCCGTCTTCATCCTGATGCTCGCCGGCGAGGCGGAGCCCGAGGATAAGCGCACGCGCCGCATCCTCGAGGCGGACACGGTCCTTTCCGTGACCGCGCGCGTCCTGTTCCCGCTGATCGTGATGTTCGGCTTCTACGTGATCCTCTGCGGCCATCTGGGACCGGGCGGCGGCTTCTCCGGAGGCGCCGTGATCGGCGGCGGCCTGATCCTGTGCAGCATGGCCTTCGGGCCGGAGCGGATCTCGCGCCTGATCAACATGAAGACATACCGCGGCGTCGTGCTCTGCGCCCTGCTGTTCTACAGCATCGCCAAATGCTATTCGTTCTACTGCGGCGCCCACCATCTGGAGACGGTCTTCTCGCCCGGCACGCCCGGCATGATCTTCTCCGCCGGCCTGATCCTGCCGCTCAACATCGCGGTCGGCCTCGTGGTCGCCTGCACGATGTACGGCTTTTATTCACTGTTTACAAGGGGGACCGTCTGATGCTGCAGCTGTTGTGGGAGAGCCGGATCCAGGCCGTGGCCGTGCTGCTGTTCGCCGTCGGTTTCACGACCCTGCTCCTTCACCGGAATCTGATCAAGAAGGTCATCGGCCTGAACATCATGGACACCGCGGCCTATCTGTTCCTGACGTCGATCGGCTACATTCCCGGGCGCCTTTCGCCCATCGTGGCGGACGGAGTCACCGACATGGAAGCCTACGTGAACCCGCTGCCGGCCGGCCTCGTACTGACCGGGATCGTCGTGTCGGTCTCCGTCACGGCCGTCATGCTTTCGCTGACCCTGCGGCTCTACCGCCGCTACCATACGTTAAATCTGGATGAGATCTACCGTCTCGTCTATGCGGAACAGGAGGACGTCTGATGGCCTTCTGTCTGAATTTCCCGCTGTTTCTGATCGTGCTGTGCCTGATCAGCTCCGTGGTCAGTTCGGTGCTTCCGGCGCGGGCCGCCCGGATCTGGTCGCTGGGCCTTTCGGCCGTGAGCACGGCGGCCAACGCGGTCCTCTTCCGCTACGCGGCCCGGACGAACACGGCCGTGACCTATCTGATGGGCCACTATCCTCATCCGTGGGGGAACGAACTGCGGATCGGACCGCTCGAGGCGCTGTTCTCGGCGTTCTTTTCCCTCGTGCTGTTCCTCTGCCTGCTGGGCGGACGGCGGCAGCTGGCCGTCAAGGTGGCTCCGCAGAAGCAGCATTACTATTACGTGATGGCGGACCTTGTCCAGGCCGCCCTGCTCGCGCTGGTCTATACCAACGACCTGTTCACCGGCTACGTGTTCATCGAGATCTGCACGCTCTCGTCGTGCGGCCTGCTGATGATCCGCGAGACCGGCCGGACCATCCTCGCGTCGGTCCGCTACATGATCTTCAGCCTGATCGGCTCCGGTCTGTTCCTGCTCGGCGTGATCCTGCTGTATAGCATCACCGGCCACCTGCTGATGCCGAACCTGAAGGAGAGCATCGGCCTGCTGTGGAGCACCGGTCAGTACCATTTGCCGCTGCTCTCCTCGATCTGCCTGATCTGCATCGGACTGGCTGTCAAGAGCGGCCTGTTCCCGTTCCATCTGTGGATGGCGGATACTTACGGCGCGGCCATCCCGGCCTCCTCCGGCATCCTGTCCGGGCTGGTCTCGAAGGCGTACATCTTCTTTCTGCTGAAGGTCATCTTCGACGTCTTCGGCGTCGATGTCTTCTACGCCTGCGGCATCCACCGGCTGCTGTACGTGATGGGCGCGGCCGGCATCATCGCCGGCTCGGTCGGGGCCCTGCGCGAGAACAACATCTTCCGCATGATCGCGTTCTCGTCCGCCGCGCAGATCGGCTACATCTACATGGGCATCGGCCTGTCGCCGACGGTCGGCATCGAGGCCGCCCTGTTCCAGATCCTCGCGCACGCGGTCACCAAGCCGGCGCTGTTTCTGTCCGCCGGCCATCTGTCGGACGCAGCCGGCCGCAGCAAGCGCTTCCACGACCTGCAGGGCGCCGGCTACAAGGATCCGTTCGCAGGCGTCGCGTTCACGCTCGCCGCGTTCAGCATGATCGGCCTGCCGTTCACGATGGGCTTTATCTCGAAATACCTGTTCGGCATGGCCGCTCTCGACGGCAGCCACGCCAAGATGGTCCCGACCCTGCTGGTCCTTGCGGTCAGCACGGTCCTGAATACGCTGTACTTTGCCCGCACCGTGCTGCGGCTCTACAACAAGCCCCAGGCTGACGATTACGAACGCGTCCGGATTCCGGCGCATCTGTCCTATGTGACCGCGGGAATCGTCTTCATGGCCGTGAACCTGCTGCTCGGCACGCTGTCGCGTCCGCTGCTGGACCTGCTGCTTCAGGGCGTGCGGCTGTTCTGATATCGAAAGGAGTTTTCGAATGACCGGCTTTTTCCTGACTGCCGCCTTTCTGATCCCGCTGGCCGGCGGGCTGGCCTGCCTTTTCCTGCGGGACCTTTCCCGGAGACGGCTGCACCTTCTCGTCGGCGCGCTGCTGACCGCTCAGGCCCTCCTGCTGACGGCGCTCTGCCTGCAGCCGCAGGCCTCGGCCGTCCTGTTCTCGATGACGGACCGGCTGATGATCGCGCTCCGGATGGACGGCGTATCCCGCCTGTTCCTGCTGATCGGAGGCTGGGGCTTTCTGGCCGCCGGCCTGTTCGCGTTCCGCTATCTGGCGGATTCGGAGAAAGAAGGCGCGTATCCGGAACGGCTGTTTTTCGCCTTCTACCTGTTCTCGCAGGCGGCTCTCGTGGGCATGGATCTGGCTGCCAACGTGATCACGATGTATTTGTTCTTCGAGATGCTCACGCTGCTCTCGATGCCTTTGGTGCTCCACGACCGGACGCCCGAGTCCGCAGCGGCCGCTCTCAAGTACCTGTTCTATTCGATCGCCGGCGCGTTTCTCGCCCTCGGTTGCCTGTTCATCCTGGCCGGCCGCACGCCGTCCCTCTCGTTCCTTGAGGGCGGCTATCTGACGGCGCTGCAGGCCGATGAACCGCTCCTCTACTGGGCCGTCTTTCTGGGCGTCGTCGGCTTCGGCGCCAAGGCCGGCCTCTATCCGCTGCACGGCTGGCTGCCGACCGCGCATCCGGTCGCTCCGGCGCCCGCCTCCGCCGTCCTCAGCGGCATCATCACGAAGGCCGGCGTGCTCGCGATCCTTCGTCTGATCTATTTCTACGTCGGCGCGGACTTTCTCCGCGGCACCTGGGTCCAGACCGCTCTCGCGTCTCTGGCTCTGCTGACCGTCTTCATCGGCTCGATGATGGCCTACCGCGAGAAGCTCTTCAAAAAGCGCCTCGCCTACTCGTCGGTCAGCCAGATCTCCTATGCGCTGTTCGGCCTGTTCCTGATGACGCCGGACGGCCTGACCGGCGCCCTGCTGCAGGTCCTGTTCCACGCCGTGGTCAAGATCTGCCTGTTCCTGACGGCCGGCACGCTGATCTGCCTGACCGGCAAAAAGAACGTGGCCGACTATACCGGCATGGGCCGGTACCTGCCGAAGACCTTTGGCGCCTTTACGATGGCGTCGCTCTCGCTGATCGGCATCCCGCCGTTCGCGGGCTTCGTCAGCAAATGGTATCTCGCGCTCGGGTCGCTCTCCTCGGGCCTCTCCGTGCTTGCCTGGCTGGGCCCGGTGATCCTGCTGATCTCCGCTCTCCTGACGGCCGGCTACCTGCTTCCGATCAGCATCCGCGGTTTCTTCCCCGGAGAACGGTTCACCGAGGACACCGCCGATGCCGCTGCCTGCGCCGGCGAAGGCGGGCCGCTCCTGTGGGCTCCGATCGTCTGTCTGGCCATCCTGTCACTGCTGCTCGGCGTGTGCGCCCGCTGGATCGTCCCGATCTTTACGGCGCTCTCCGCCCCGCTTTGTTAGGAGGGACGCCATGGCGCTATTCTGGCTGATCACCGCGATCCTGCTGCCGATCGCCGGCGGCGCGCTGCTGCCGCTGTTCGTACGTTCCCGGCGCGCTGTCTGTCTCTGGACGTTCCTCTGGACGGCCGTCACGTCGGTCCTCGTCTGGCTGCTGATCCTGTATGCCCCGGACACGCCGCTCCCTCTTGTACACTTTACGGAGCGGCTCACGTTTGAGCTGCAGTTCGACGGTCTGGGACGGTTCTTTGCCGGGATCGTCGCGACGCTGTGGCCGCTGACGGTCCTCTACGCGTTCGAATATATGGACGACGACCCCCGCCAGGGCGTCTTCTTCGCGTTTTTCACGATCACCTACGGCGTAACGCTCGGCGTCGCGATGGCCGGCAACATCTTTACGCTGTACTGCTTCTATGAACTGCTGACCCTGTCGACGGTGCCACTGGTCATGCACACGCGCACCCGTGACGCGGTCCGGGCCGCGCGGACCTATTTCGCGATGTCGCTGGGCGGAGCCGCCTTCGCGTTCATCTCGATGATCTACCTGGTCATGGGCCAGCCCGAGGTCCCGGGCCTCAGCTCCCAGCTGTTCTTCCTGTGCGGCTTTTTCGGCTTCGGCGTCAAGGCAGCGGTCTTTCCGCTTCACCTGTGGCTGCCGCGCGCGTCGGTCGCGCCCACGCCGGTCACGGCCCTGCTGCACGCGGTCGCCGTGGTCAAGGCGGGCGTCTTCGCGCTGATCCGGCTGCTCTGGTGCGGCTACGGGCCGGCGGCCATCCGCGGCACCGCGGTGCATCACATCGCGCTGTGCTTCGTCTGCTTCACGATCCTTTTCGGATCCACGATGGCCGTGCGTGAACAGCATTTCAAACGCCGGATGGCCTATTCGACGGTCGCGAATCTGTCCTATATCCTGTTCGGCGTCCTGATGCTGAACGTCCGCGGCCTGCAGGCCGCCCTGCTGCATATGGCGTTCCACGCCGAGATCAAGGTCCTCGGCTTCTTCGCGGTCGGCTCCGTCATGCATCACACCGGACGGAGCTATCTGTCGCAGCTGGCCGGTCTGGGCCGGCGCATGCCGGTCACGTTCGGATGCTTCACGGTCTCCGCGCTCGCCCTGATCGGCATCCCGCCGTTCTGCGGCTTCGTGAGCAAATGGAGCCTGCTGCGCGCGGCCGCGGATACCGGCACGGTCACGATCCTGATCGGCGCCGGCTGCCTGCTGATCTCCGCCCTGCTGACGGCTGTCTACTGTCTGACGGTCGTACAGCGGGCCTATTTCCCGGATAACGCGAGCGATCTGTCCGGCCTCGGTGACGTGCGCGAAGCCGGCCCGCTGATGCTGGTCCCGATGGTGATCCTGGCCGCGGCGGTCCTGCTCACCGGTCTTTTCTCCGGCCGGATCCTGGACCGGATCAGCGTCGCGATCCGTCTTCTGAGCCGCTGGTAAGAAAGGAGGCTGTGCTTTGCTGCTATCACTGCTGACTCTGATGCCGATGGCCGGCGCCGGCCTCGGATGGCTGCTCTTTCGCTCAGAGCGGCCCGGTGCGCTGACGCTCTGCCGCGTTCTGGCCGGAGCGGAACTGGCGCTCGCGCTGGCGGCCGCGCTGACTTTTTCCAGCGGGGCCCTGCTCCCCGGACCGTCGGTGCAGCCGCTCGTCCTGACGATGGACGGGTTCCGGCGCATCTACGCCGTGATCATCGCGTTCATGTGGTTTCTGACGCTGCTGCTCTCCGGTGACTACTTTGCGGGCCATCGCCGCACGAACCGGTACCTGTTCTTTACGATGCTGACGCTCGGCGCCACGATGGGCGTCTTCCTGGCCGGGGACCTGATGACAGCCTTCGTCTTCTTCGAGATCATGAGCTTCACCTCGTTCCCCTGGGTCATCCAGGAAGAGACCGACGGGGCCCTGCGCGCGGCCGGAACGTACCTGGCCATTGCCGTCATCGGCGGTCTGACCGCCCTGATGGGACTGTTCCTGCTGCAGCATGAATTCGGTACGCTCGACCTGTCGGCGCTGCAGGGCGCCGTGACCGCGTCGGCCCATCCGGGCACCGTCTACGCGGCCGGGATCTGCCTGCTGATCGGCTTCGGAGCCAAGGCCGGCATGTTCCCGCTCCACGTATGGCTCCCCAAGGCCCATCCGGTCGCTCCGGCGCCGGCGTCGGCCCTGCTGAGCGGCGTCCTGACCAAGGCCGGGATCTGGGGCGTCCTTGTGCTCTGCTGCCGGCTGTTTGCCGGCGATGCGCTCTGGGGCACCGCCATCCTGCTGATCGGCTGCGTCACGATGGTCCTCGGCGCCGTCCTGGCCCTGTTCTCGGTCGATCTCAAGCGCACGCTGGCCTGCTCCTCGCTCTCGCAGATCGGCTTCATCCTGGTCGGATGCGGCATGATGTGTCTGCTCGGCGCCGGAAACGCGCCGGCCGCCCGCGGAACGCTGCTTCACATGATCAACCATTCGCTGTTCAAGCTGCTGCTGTTCATGTGTGCCGGCGTCATCTACATGAACGCCCACACGCTGGACCTGACGAAGCTTCGAGGTTTCGGCCGCAACAAACCGTTCCTGGCCGTCTGCTTCCTTCTCGGAGCCGCCGGCATCTCGGGCGTGCCGGGGCTGAACGGCTACGTCAGCAAGACGCTGCTGCATGAGAGCATCGTCGAGGGCATTCACGTATGGCGCGCGCTGGCCGCCCTGCGTCCTTCCACGGAGCTGGCCGCTCTCCTGAGCCTGCTCCTTCCGGCCGTCGAATGGATCTTCCTGTTCTCCGGCGGGCTGACCTTCGCGTATATGCTGAAGCTGTTCATCTGTCTGTTTATTCAGAGGCCGCTCGGCGCGGCGACCGGCGGCGCGGTGCCTGAAGGCCGCTTCGGCGGAGCCTATATGGGTCCGCTGAGCCGCATCGCCCTCGGGCTGGCGGCCCTGCCGCTCCCGGTGCTGGGGCTGACCGCTTCCCGCAGCATGGACGCGCTCGCGGACCTCGGGACCGACTTTTTCCTGACGTCCCGGCCGGAGCACGCGGTCGCCTACTTCTCGTGGGAATCCCTGAAGGGAGGCCTGATCTCGCTCGCGATCGGCGCCGCAGTGTACCTGACCGTCGTCCGCCTGTGGATGATCCGGAACGGCGTTTACGCGGACCGCTGGCCGGCCCGGCTGGACCTTGAAGAACGCGTCTACCGTCCGCTGCTCCTGTCCGGCCTTCCGGCCGTGTTCGGAAGCCTGTCCCGGCTGTTTGCCGAGAACGCCGTGACCGGACGGATCGCCCGCGTCCTGTTCCGTCTCTCCGGCATCCTGGCCCGCGCCTTCAGCGATCTGACCGACGCGCTGGTCTATCTGCTGCGCCGCACGCTGCTGCGTCCCAACAAGCGCCCGGACACCGACAAGATCCACGAATCCCTGTCCTACCGGCTGGGTCAGGCCGTCGACCGGCTCTCCGGAAAAGACAGTGACGACGTCCGCGAGCACCGGCACGCGCGCCTCTACTACCGCGCGATGCACACGTTCCTGCAGACGACGCACGAACTGGCCGATTCGGTCTCCTTCGCGCTGCTGATGCTGACCGGCGCCATCGGCGTCATCCTGATCTACGTACTGTTCCTGCGCGGCTGACGGTCCGCGGCTCGGGCGCCGGGACTGCCGTTTTTCCGCACTTTCGCCGCCGCGCGTCACCTGCGGATCCGTTCTGTCTGAAGGCGTAAAAAAGCGGGCCTCCCTTTTCGGGGAGGCCCGCTGCTTTTCCTTATCCGTTTTCTTGCCTTGCAGCCGGATCCGTTTTTCACCGGCCCGGCGGGGCCTGTCTTCTCCGTACGGCGCGGTCCGGTTCCTCAGCTCAATGTAGTCCCGGTGAACAGGCTCACGATCAGGATCACGATGATGGCGGCCGGCGCCACGAATCGGATCAGGAATCGGAATACACCGGCCAGTTTGAACCGGATCCCGTCCTGCTCCGCTTCGGCGATCACGTTCTCGGGCTTCCAGACCCACCCGGCAAACAGGCAGCAGCCGAGAGCCCCGAGCGGGATCATCAGGCGGTCGGTCAAGAACTCCATCGCGTCGCACAGGGCCGGATAGCTCACGCCGTGGACCACGTCGAACCAGATTCCTTTGATATCCACCGCCGCCTGCGAGCAGGTGTACAGACAGCCGATCAGGAACATGACCGTACAGGTCACGATCGTCGTGGGCGTACGCTTCCAGCCGAAGCGTTCGGTCATGAACACGACGATGCCCTCGATCAGCGAGATCGTGGAGGTCAGGGCCGCAAACAGGAGCAGCAGGTAAAACAACACGCCGAAGACCACGCCGCCCGGCATCTGCTCGAACACGCCGGCCAGCGAGACGAACGCGAAGCCGCCGCCCTTTCCCACGCCTTCCGGCCCGAGCGTCGCGAAGACGGCCGGGATCACGATGAAGCCGGCGATGAACGCGACCATCGTATCCATCAGGCATACGAGCACGGTATTCCGTTCGATGTTCTCGGTCTTCGGAACATAGGACCCGTACGTGATCATGATCGCCATGCCGAGCGAGAGCGAATAGAACGCCTGCGAAAGGGCGATCAAAAACGTCTGTCCGTTGACCTTGCTCCAGTCCATGCTGAACATGTACCGGAGGCCGTCGGCGGCGCCCGGAAGCGTGACCGCGCGCACCAGCAGGATCAGCAGCAGGATGAACAGGGCCGGCATGCCGATCTTATTGAACCGCTCGATGCCGCTCTCGACGCCGCGGATGATGATGACCGCGCAGGCCGCCATGAAGACGGCCGCAAAAGCCAGAGTGACCCACGGCAGGAACGTGGTCCCGTCCGCCGCGTGAAGTCCCAGCACGCCGTAGAAGAACCCGGCCGGATCCGCGTAGACCTCCTTCGACTGGAACGCGTACGCGGCCACATACCGCAGCACCCAGCCGCCCACATGGCCGTAATAGCAGGTGATGATGAAGGCCACGGTCCACCCGACCCAGCCGACCCAGGCAAATTTTTTGTGTCCGAGCTTGCCGAACACGTCGACTACATTGGCCCGGCCGGCACGGCCGATGGCCAGCTCCGACAGCATGGCCGGCATGCCGACCAGCGGGACGACCAGCAGATAGATCAGCAGGAACGCCGCGCCCCCGCCTTCAAACGCCTTCCCGGGGAATTTCCAGATGTTCCCGAGTCCGACGGCCGAACCGGCCGCCGCGAGGATGAACCCCAGCCGGCTGCTCCACTGCGCTCTTTCTTTTTCCATGGCTCTGTCAGGACCTTTCTCCCGGAAAGCACACGAATGCCCTTCCCGAAACGATAAAAACGAAGCCCCTGCGCTGTGCAGCTCGTCGTACTTCTGCTGCAAAGGGCAGGGGCGATATAATTATTATACATAGTCTTCCATATTCTGTAAAGCGAAAGTTATAGCTAAGACCGCACGGGTGAAGACGTCGCTGCGCGCTTTTCCGGTCTTTTTATCTGTTTCGGCCGTTTCTTCATCTTGAGAATGGCCCGGACCGGTGATATAATAGAAAAAATGCATTTCCTTCTTCTGCTATATTATCCAGCCTTCATACATGGAGAGACTCTCATGAACACTGAAAACGATGCCTCATCTGTCTCCGCTTCCTCTGCCTCCTCTGCCCCTGCCGCATCCGTTCCGGATCTGCATTACAAAGCCTTCATCAGCTACCGCCACCTTCCGCTGGACAAGGAAGCCGCGGAGAAGATCCAGAAGGGGATCGAGAACTATACCGTCCCCCGCGAATTCCGCGAGCTGGCCGGCGGATCCCGGCTCGGCAAGGTCTTCCGCGACGAAGACGAGCTCCCGATCTCTTCGAGCCTGTCCGACAGCATCACCTATGCCCTGGATCATACCGAATTCCTGATCGTGATCTGTACGCCGGACCTGCCGAAATCCCGCTGGTGCGCGCAGGAGGTCAAATACTTTCTCGAGACGCATGACCGGGACCATGTCATCGCGGTCCTCGCGGACGGTACGCCCGACGAATCCTTCTCGCCGTACCTGCTCCACGAGTACGACCACGACGGGAACATCACGGCCGATCTGGAACCGCTGGCCGCCAACATCGGCGGACCCGGCCATACGATCGACAAAAAGAGCTTTAAAAAGGAAATGATGCGGATTCGGGCCGCCCTGCTCGGCGTCCCGTTCGATTCCCTGTGGCAGCGCGAGCGCCGGCGCCGCACGGTGCAGGCAGCGGCCGCCATGGGCGTCGTCATGGCCGGCCTCGCGGTCTTCCTCGGCGTCACGCTGAGCAAGAACGCGCAGATCCGGAAGCAGAACGAGCAGATCAGCGCCCAGAACGACCAGATCCGGGAACAGAACGAAGAGATCAGCCAGCAGAACACGAGCCTGCAGCAGCAGCTCTCTTCCGTGCTGGTGGACAAAGGCTCGTCCCTGCTGGGCGAATTTGACCGGCGCGGCGCCGTACAAAACGCTCTGGCGGCCATCGAGACTAACGATCCCGCGATTTACGACCACCGCGCGGCCGGACTTCTGGCCAAGGCCCTCGGCGCCTATTCGATCGACCTGATGACCGGCGACCTCGTCTATGAGCAGACGACCGACATCGTAGACCTGCAGGTGGACGCCGAAAGCGGCCTCGTCTATCTGGCGGATCTGGTCGGAAACGTCAGCTGCGTGGACCCCGTGAGCGGAGAGCTCCTCTGGCGCGAGACCTCCGTGTACGCGGACAATTTCGACGGGGCATTCCGGACAAGGCTCACGCCGGCTCCCCGGCAGGGCCTGCTGCTCTGCAAGAATTATTACAACCTCGCCGCCCTGTCCCTGAAAGACGGCTCGCTGGTCTGGAATTATACGTACGAATCCGCCAATACGATGTTCTGCCTGTCCGGGGACGGGAGCCGGATCGCGCTCTTTGACCGGGCCCGGTATCTGCCGGGCGTCGACCCGTCTCAGACGATCGTCACCTCCCAAGACTATAATTATATCTCCGACCTGGTCTTCCTGAATACGGAGGACGGGTCCGAGACCGGACGCTTCCCGCTCGGAGATGACCAGACGATGTCGATCAACTTCACGTCCAGCCAGAACTACGGCGCCTCCTTCTCGGACAGCGGGCGTCTGTTCGCCTGCGGCTTCGCGATCCGCACGGTGGACGGCAATCTGGATGACGGCCGGTATGAATACTATCTGGTCGACGCGGAGACCGCAAAACAGGTCCGGCACGGCACGGTGGGCTACGCTCCGGCCGCGACCGATCTGTTCTACGGGATCGCGATCGACGAAGAGACCGGCAGCATGCTGGCCGCCCAGTATAACGTCCGCTACGGCGGCATCCTCATTACCAACATGAACGGCACCGCGATGACCGTCGACCACCGCGTGATCGAACAGACGCTCCGGAGCGCCGACGGCCTCGTCAACGATTTCCGGGATATCAGCCTCGTGCCGATGCTTTGCTCGGACCATCTGGCCGTCATCGCCAGTGAAGATTCGGTCTATATTCTGGATATCGATACCGGCGAGATCCGCCGGAGCTTTGCGCTGACCGGAAACGTCGAGGACATGATCTGGCTCGACCGCGACAAGGAGATCATGCATCTGATCGCCTCCGACGGAACGTTCGCGACCTATGACCTGGATCATGAAGAGGGATGGTTCGACTCCTACAGCCAGGACCAGCTCGCCCAGAACAATAACGCGAAGGCCCGGATCCTCGTCCGCCCGGACGCCGCGCCGTCGGACGGCCCGGAAGGCTATCTGACCGTCCCCGCCGACCATCCCGGCCGCCTGATCCGGGTCGGGACGCAGTCCGATCCGAACATCCGCCGGCTGGAGCCCGCGTCTGATCTCTCGTATTATGACACCTGCTTCTGCTCCTCTCCTTCCGGCAAGCGCGTCTTCTGCCTGACCAGTACCCGGAACGGAGACGTCAAGCAGTGGACCCTGGTCGCTTACGACGCTTCGACCGGCGAAGAAGTCGGCCGGAACGTTTTCCCGAACAGCAATGATTTTTACAACATCCGCCAGATCGCCGCGCTCGACGAGGACACCGTGATCGGCCGGTATCTGATCCTCCCGCTGGAAGGCGAGCCGCGCGTGCTGCACGGCCTGGAAGACATCACGAACCGTCTCCCGTCTGCGTATGACTCGATCCGCTCCTGCCGGCTGGAAGACGGTTCCCTGATGACCGTCATCAATATGAACACCTCCGCGCTCTACGATGACACGTTCGACCTGATCGCGATCGGCGACAGCCTGCTGCCGTCCGCCCTCGAGGAGGAGAACCTGGTCCGTTTCCGGACGCGGTCCGTCTTTGAGATCAGCCCTCTCGGCTACGAGCTCGGTTACGGCGAGTATAAGACGCGTTCGGAGAGCGGCGAACTCACCGTGACCGACACGCCGGCTTTCGTCCTGTACGATTCCATCCGTGAGAAAAAGTATATCATTCCGGACGCCGCTCCGGACGCCACGTCCCGCCATGCCTCGCTGGGCACGGAAACGGACGTCTTCCTCTGCGGAGACGATACCGGCTGCGTCTGGCTCTACGACATCCCGAGCGGACAGGCGCGCCTGATCACGGACAGCTATTCCCGCAATGAGATCATGGACGTCACGATGGTGCCGGGCGATCAGCAGGCCGTCATCTTCTCCCGGACCGGGAAGCTGGACGTCCTGGACCTTTCGACCGGGGAAGTGCTCTACACGGCTACCTTCTCGTCGCTGTTCACCTATATCACGAACTACCGGTGCGATTGTGAGCTGGA
>CACXFD010000139.1 GCA_902766845.1 uncultured Lachnospiraceae bacterium
GCCGTCGCTCTCAACGTGAGCTACAGTCAGGTTCTCGCTCTTGTTGCCGACGCCGTACGCCTTGATCCTCACGTCAACGGGGACGGCCGGTTCCAGCGGCGTACCGTCAGGAGCAAAGAAGGAAATGTCTACCGCCTTGACGGTGACCACTTCGCCTTCAACGGCATCGCTGATCTGTCCCAGCACTTCCTCGTCATGGATCGGCGTAACTTCCATGGTGCTTCCCATCGGGAAGGCGCCGTTCTCATCCGTAACGATGACCTGCAGGCTGTTGGCGAATCCACGATAGACCTGCTTTTCAAAAGCAGGCTGAGGAGCGGGTTCGGTATTCGGTTCTTCCGTTTCGGCCGGTTCCGGAACTGGTGCATCGGGAACCGTCACTTCAGACGGCGCAGGCTCTTCCGCCGGCGTAGTCTCTGCGGGCTCCTGCGCGTCATCCCCGGCCGGCTCTTCGCTCACCGGCACGACCGCCTCACCGGATTCCACCGCATCCGCGGCCGGCTCTCCCGCCTCCGCAGTCTCCGCATTCTCCGGGTCTACAGCCTCGCCGGGTTCCTCCGCCTCTGCGTTCTCCGGATCCACGGTCTCGCCGGGTTCCGCCGCTTCGGCGTTCTCGGTCGGGTCCTCGGCTGCCTCGCCGGGGTCGGCTGCCTCCGCGGGATCAGCCGCTTCCGCGTTCTCCGGGTCCACGGCCTCGCCGGGCTCTTCGACCGTCGCGGGGTCTTCCGCGGGCGCAGGGTCCGTGATCTCAGAGCCGGGCGCCTCGGATTCGGGCGTCACGACGGGCGTTTCCGCCTGCGTCTCCTGCTGCGCGCCCAGCTTGATATCCGCGTCCGCCAGTGTGGCGACCGGATTCGTGAACGCGAGCAGAGCCACAAGCACAAGCGCTGCCACTCTTCTGTACCAGGTCTTCATGTGTCTTTCTCCTTTTTGGCTTAGCTGCCACCGGGCAGCCGGTTTGGATCTGCCGTGCCGGCGACGGGCCGGCCTAAGCGAATAAGTTTCCCTTACACTGCTCTTTTGACTGCGACTTATTTTTGAAGACGCCAAAACCAGGGCGGAACCCCCTCCCCGATTGGAACGTCGTATTATGAACTACTTCATTATACCGAAAAATCCGCCGGCCCGCAAGTTCTGCAATATGGCATTATATTACTTTTTTGTTAATCTGTGTGCGGTCTTATGCATACAGAGAATGTGCCGGCCCTTTTGCGTCCGGTCCCGGCACGGCAGGCCCGGTTGCGCGGTCCTTTTGCCGATTCGAATTCCACCGGCCTGCCGGAACCCCCTCACGCCTCCGCCGCGGCCAGCCGGTCCCTCATTTCGATCAGCTCGCGCGAGAGCGCGGGGTAATCCGCCTCTTCTTTTGCGCGCAGCAGCTCGGTGATCTCCGACGCCTTCCGGTAGAGCGGCGTCAGGGCCAGGTTCCCGAGCACGCCCTTGAGCGCGTGCGCGGCCGAGAACGCCGCGTCCGTATCGCCGGCGTCGGCCGCGTCCCGGAGCTTTTCAAAGCCCTCGTCCGAAAGCGCCATGCCCACCAGGCGCAGATAAAACGCTTCGTTGTTCATGCACCGGCCCAGACCGTCTTCCACGTCCGCGCCGAAATCCCGCAGGATCTGAATCGTCATCTCTTACTCTCCTTCTCCGGCCTCCGCGTTGCCTTGCTCCGCAGCCGGTCCGCGATCTGCTTTGTCTGCTCCGGCCGCCTCTCCGGTCCCTTCCCCATAGAACTCGCAGCCGCTGCGGCCGCTTTCCTTGACTGCGTAAAGCGCCGAGTCCGCGTTGCGGTACAGCTGGTCGCCGGTCACGTCCCCGCCGCCGAAGGCGCAGCCGATGGACAGCGTCACCGCGGGCAGGCCGTCCTCCGGCCGGCTCAGCTGCTCGGTCATCTGCTCGGTCTTGCGCAGGATCAGGTCCGTCAGTTCAGGCCCGGCATGCGTCATCAGCACCACAAATTCATCGCCGCCGATGCGGCACACCTTATCCTCCGAACGGAAGCTCGCCTCCAGGGTCCGCGCCACACGCTGCAGGATCCGGTCCCCGACCTCGTGGCCGTAGGTGTCGTTCACGCCCTTGAAGCGGTCCACGTCCACGATCAGCAGCGCCTCGCGCCGCATCCGGTGCTCCGCGAGGAACTTTTCATACGCGC
Source organism: uncultured Lachnospiraceae bacterium (assembly GCA_902766845.1). Classification (GTDB taxonomy): domain Bacteria; phylum Bacillota; class Clostridia; order Lachnospirales; family Lachnospiraceae; genus RUG11204. Next base: position 2,150 of record CACXFD010000139.1, read on the forward strand.
CGCGGTTGTACAGGCCGGTCAGCGCATCGTGCGAGGCCTCATAGGCCAGCTGCTCCTGCCGCTTTTCGCTCTGGTCAAAGACCTCGTTGTAGTTCGATGCCACGAACCGCATCTCGTACGCGCCGCGCTGCGGAATCGGCTCGCCGCGCCGGACATGGTCCACGCTCTCCATCAGCGGCCGGATGACCAGCCGGTTGTTCGCGAGCACCACGGCCACGGCGGCCAGGAACGTGACCGCGATCAGGAACCCCTGCATGCGGATCAGCGCCTGCAGCCGGCGCGAGCTGTCGCTCTGGCGCTCCCGCGTCCCGTCGACCAGGCGCTGCGTGGCCTGGGAGACGTTGTCCGTGATCTGCTGTTTATAGGTCAGATAGGTATCGTCAAAGACCAGCCGCTGCGCGGTCGCCAGCTGCTCCTCGTCCGCCAGCGGGACTTCCTCCGGCAGCAGTTCTTCCTTCTGCACCATCTCCGGAAGCTGCGACAGGTCCATGCCGTAGGCCTGCGCGGCCAGCCGCATCGCGTGGACTTCGATCTGCGCGAGCTTGTTCGAGAGCCGCAGGGCCTCGTTCAGGTGCGTATAGGCCTGCGAATCCTCGGTGATCTCCCGGATCCCGGCCACGGCGTTGTCCCGCCGGCGCGTCTCCTCGACTTCCCTGCAGAAATCCTCCGCGCTCTGCACGTCTCCGTTCATCACGAACACGCGGACCCGCGCGGTCAGATAGTCCGACGCGGCCTGCAGGTCGGATGTCAGCTGCTGCGCGCGGATGTAGTTCTCCGTGGTAGCCGTCAGGTCGCGGTACCGGTTCTGCATCAGGAGCATGTTGATCAGGAGCAGCAGTGCCAGCACCGTTGCCCCGACCGCGATCACTTTATTCAGGACCGAGAGCTTAAGGCCCCCTTCTTTCTCCTGCATCGGCTGCCTCCGGCGGACTCATGTCCGCGCCGGCCCGGTCCGTCCGGGCCCGTTTTGCGCCCGCTGCGGCGGGCTGTTCTCCGTTTTCCGCGCCCGCTCCGGCGGGCTGTTTCCGTCTCCGAGCCCGTTTATTCCGCTGCCTTGCCGGACCCGTTCCCGTCTTTCTCTCCTTCGAACCAGGCCGGCACTTCATCGACCTGCGCGGGCGCTTCCACGCTGTCCACCGCATTCTCCATCAGTTTGATCATCTCCCAGACGGAACGGAAGGCCACGGTCTTGTCCTCCTCCATCCAGGTGATGCGCCCCTGCCAGGAACTGTTCTGGCGGTGCTGCACGCGGACGATGAACGTCCCGATCTCTCCGTGTCTGCTCAGCAGGTTTTCATCACTCACGATCTTTTCCCTCTCCGGCTGGCGGCCCCGCAGGGCGGCCGGCATCACGTATTGTTTTCCTTTTTCGGGTACAAAATAGCGCTCGTTGGTCCCGCGGTGCGGGAACTGGAGCCAGTCGAACAGCCACTCCATCCGCGCGACCAGCTGCTGGTAGCCGTCAAACGGCGCGGGATGCTCCGAATAGCTGTGGAAGAACACGCCGGAGGGGTTCCCGTCCGTGTGACGGTCCACACAGACCACCACCCCGTTGGGCGCTCCGATATACCGCTGCGTCTGCGCCATCAGGGGGTCCTCCTTGCCGCATCCTCCGCGCCGCCTTCAGGCCGCCGCGCGGTCTCGTCCACCGTGTCGATGTCCGGCGCCCAGAAGACGCTGTTCACGTAATATTTGATGCCGATGCGGCTGCGTCCTTTGGTAAAGCGCTGGTTGATCCTTCGCTGGATCACGCCGCAGTTCTCCCAGGTCGTGTTCATCAGCAGGACCAGGAACTGGCCCCGGCCGTAGCGGCACATCGCGTCGCCGCGGCGCACCGCGCCGCGGACCGCGTCGCCCATGCGCGTGGTGAGCTCGGCGATCTGCGATCCCTCGGTGATCGGGTTGCCCTTGCCGTCCACGACCGTGCACAGCATCAGGTAGACCGACTGGCCGCCGCGCTCCGACATGCGCTCCACCATGCGGTAGATCCCCTGGAACACCGGATAGCTGCACAGATACCCGCCCGGGTACATCTCATGCCGGCCGGTCAGCTCCGACTGGATAAAGTCGAGCGCCGCGTGGCGGTACATCATCTCGGAGCCCAGCCGCTCGAACTGCTCGAGCATCTTTTTGGACGGCCGCAGGCCCTGTTCGCTGAAGTAGTATTCGACGGTCTCGTCGTAAAGTTTGCGCGCTTCCTCGAACCGCCCCAGGGACACCAGGGCCTCCATGGTCACGGTCTCCCAGTCGGACAGCGGGTCGATGCGGGCCGCCCACAGCCCAAGCTCCTCCATCTGGAAGAAGTCCTGGCGCCGGCGCAGCAGGTCCACCGCGTCCTCCGCGGCGCGGCAGAAGATCTCCTTGAGCCGCCGCGCTTCCTGGGCCGCCCAGATCACGGCCGTCTGCGACGGCAGGAACTCGCCCTCGTACCAGTGGCAAGCCTCCAGCAGAAGGACCAGTTTGCTGTCCTCGTCCTCTTCCTTGTCCGCCTGCGCGACCAGCCGCTCGAACTGCTCGGTATCCTCCACGATCCGGAACCGGTCCGTCCAGTAGAAGACGCCCTTCTTCTGCTCGATGAAGCTGCCGGCCGGCAGGCCGGCCTTTTCGAGCTTCTTTTTGGAATTATAGATCACGCTCTGCAGGGCATGGTGGATATCCTCCATGTCCCGCTCCTCAAAGAGGAGCTGTTCCAGCCGGTGGCGCGACACGCCGCGCGCCCGGTCGTGCAGCAGGATCTGCAGCAGCTGCGTGAACTGTGAATTGCTTGCCTTGGAACCGCCGGCGACCAGCTTTCCCTTGTACGTCACGGCAAATCCGCCGAGCATCTGTACGTACAGGGCGCCGTCGCCCGTATCCTGGACCCTCATGGCGCTGCTCCTTTGTGTGTCGGTCTCCTGTGTTTTCAAAATGGTGCCGGCCTTCACCGTCTTTTCCGGCTTTCGTAGCCCGGCCGGCCTTCAACGTCCCCTCCGGCCTTCGCGGCCGGGACGGCTCCTCCGGCCTTTCCGGTCAGATCCGCTTGACCATGCCCTCGTAATTGACGCACGAGATCAGCGCGGTATCGCGCGTGATCCGGCCCTCCTGATAGAGCTTTAAGAGGCTCCCGTCCATCGTGCACATGCCGTCCGCGGCGCCGGCCTGCATAACCTGGTCAAACTGGTCGGACTTGTCCTGCCGCAGCATGTTCTGGACGGCCCTCGTGCTCTTTAAGATCTCGAACACCGGGATCAGCCCGCCGTCCACCGACGGCACCAGCTGCTGGCAGACCACGCCGCGCAGGATCTGCGACAGCTGGACCTTGACCTGGCTCTGCTGGTTCGCGGGGAACACGTCGAGGATACGGTTGATCGTGTTGGCCGCGCTGGTCGTGTGGAGCGTCGAGAGCAGCAGCACGCCGGTCTCCGACGCGGTGATCGCCGATGAGATCGTCTCGTAGTCGCGCATCTCGCCGAACAGGATCACGTCCGGGCTCTCGCGCAGGGCGGACCGCAGCGCGTCCAGATAGCCGGGCGTGTCGATCGAGATCTCGCGCTGCGTCACGATGGCTTTGTCATGCCGGTGGATGAATTCGATCGGGTCTTCCATCGTGATCACGTGGCAGTCCCGTTTTTTATTGATGCGGTCGATCATGCAGGCCAGCGTCGTGGACTTGCCGCTCCCGGCGCGTCCGGTGACCAGCACGAGGCCGTTCTTGTTATCCGCGAGCGACAGCACGCTCTCCGGGATCCCGAGCTTCTCGGGGTCCGGCAGGCCAAACCGGATCACACGGATGACCGCGGCCATGGACCCGCGCTGACGGAACACGTTGACGCGGTAGCGGCCCATGTGCGGGACCGAGAACGAAAAGTCGTCATCGTATCCCGCGTCCAGGTTCGCGCGGCTGCGCCCGCTCTCCTGATAGATCTGGTCCACGATCCGCGCGATCTCGTCCGGGACCAGCTTATCGCCCGGCAGGCGCTCCTGGCGTCCGCCGCACTTGAGCGTGACCGGAAGGCCGGCGACCAGAAAGACGTCCGCGGCGTCCGCATCGGTGGCTCGTTGTAAGATCTCTCGGATATCCATGCTCATTCTCCTTCCCAGACGTGGATCGATTCGTCCGGTTCCCAGACGTGCTGCTGCCTCCAGCGGATCACCCGCAGGCCGTCCGGCCCGGGCACAAGGCCCACCTCCAGCAGCGCGCCGTTCTTTTCAAAAGTCCGGGTGATCACCGCGCCGTCCTGCGCCGTGTCCGCTCCGTTTGCGAAGGCTTCCGACAGATCCCGCCGGAATTCCTGCGCTTCCAGTTCCAGTTCATACCGCGTCCGCACGGTGTCCGCGTATTTCTCCGCGAGCGCGCGGTCCGCGCGCGCCGTGGCGGCCGTCAGGATAGCCAGCGTGGCCAGACAGATGCTGATCACGGCCAGGAGCAGGGCCAGCGGCCCCAGTTTTACGGGTGCCTGCGTATTCACGGCCTGCCTCCTTCCTGTGCACTGACGCGCCCGCTGCCGGCTGCCGCGGCATCTGCTGCGGTCCCGGCTGCGGCAGAACCGTCAGCCGCGGCGTCTGCCCCGGCGTCTTCCGCCCGAAACGCCGCGGTCCGGATCTGATAGACCGGCTCCTCACGTCCCCTCATGCGCACCGTCACCACGATGTCCGTCCAGATCCCGGCCGGCACGCTCTTTTCTTCCAGATGCACGGCCACGGTCAGCGGCCCATCCGGCTGCGGCGTCCGGTCCGTCCCGTAGGTCGCGTAGACATTGCTCATCTCGAGGTCTTCCCCGAGCGCCTCCTCGATCATCGCGTTCCCGTTCTGATCCAGCGCGGCCAGCACGGCGCGCCCGCTCGGGCTGTGCTCGGCGGCCTCGGCCGCGTTCTCGGCCAGGGACACCGCGCTCGTCAGGATCTCCGCGTCCGCGCTCATCGACTTGCCGAGCACGTAGACGCGCACGAGGAGCAGCAGGATCCCGATAAATACGACGATCAGCAGCAGGGCCTCCATGTAGAAGGCCGCCGCATGGTTCGACTTCTTCACGGCGTCACCTCCCCGCTGCGCAGATGCACGAGCACGCGGCCCGCGTCGGTCTGTACGGTCAGAAGACCGTTTTCCAGCGTCACGTCAAAGATCTGCGTTTCGGCGATCTCATGCGCCTCGTTCGGATCTTCCGGCGCGTCCATGGCCTTGTATTCCTCCACCAGCTTCCCGCCGGCCTGATAGATGTGCAGGCCGTAGCCGGTGTCGCCGTCCGCGACCAGCAGGGCCGGGCCGGCCTGGCCCACCCGGACCGATACCGCGTTCTCGGAATCGCCGCCCTTGACCGAGGCGGACAGGTACGCGAGCAGCGCGCGGGCCTGCATGTTATCCTGCTGCCCGGCCACCGTGTTGCGGTAGCTCCCCGCGCCGAACAGGACCAGCATCAGAAAGCCGGCCAGAAACAGCGCCATGATCCCGATCATGAAAAGTCCCATCGGGGACCGTCCGGTCTTTTTCATCGGCCGCCTCCTTTCTGCGCCTTCGGCTGTACGATGACCTCGGGCGGCAGGTTGGATGCGTACGCTTCATAAGTGATATAAAAGTCTTCGGTGTTGACGGTCAGGCCGTAATTCTCCGTCAGATACGCGAGATCCGGCGGATAGACGCCCTCGACGGCATAGCACTGCAGGGCGCTGCTCTGCACAGCGTCCCGGATGGCCTGCGCGCTCTCCTCGCCGATGTCCCGCTCCGCGTGCGCAAAGTGCAGGGCAGCCGCGAGGATCACCACGGCCAGCAGCGGCACCAGCCACCGCCAGAGACTTTTTTTCGGATCCTTGTCGGAATACATGATTCCTCCCCGTTCTGTGGATCGAATGCTTCTTCAAAAACATCCGGCCGCCTTGTGTCCGGCCGGCCCGGCCGCGTCCGTTATCCGATCGAATTCATCATGCCGATCAGCGGGAGCATCACGCTCAGCAGCGAGAGCCCCACGGTCACCATCAAAACGCCCGAGAGCAGCGGGTCCACGATGCCGACCAGCCGGTCCACCAGCGCGCCGCAGTTCTCGCGCAGCAGGTCGGACAGGCGCCCGAGCACGCTGTCCAGATTGCCGCTGCGCTCGCCGGCCAGCAGCATCCGTCCGTAGACCGGCTCAAACAGCCCTTCTTCATACGCGGCCGTCGCGATGCTGTTGCCCTCATCCATGAGCGCGCGCGCCCGCGCGAGCTTTTCCTCGACCGCCGCGCAGTCTGTCATCGGGATGGAGCGGTCCATCGCCTCGTCCTGCATCTCGCCGCTCGCGAGGAACATGCCGAGGGCCGACGTGAACCGGAACATGCCCATGCTCTCCAGCAGGCGCCGGCACAGGCCGTTCGACCGCAGGATCTTTTCCACCGGTCCGCGCTTTCCGTGGTTCCACATCCACAGGCCGATGACCAGGCCCGCCGCGATCACGACCATCAGGATCAGCGCGGCCCAGCAGATCCCGTACGCCCAGCGCAGGTATCCGAAGGTCGAGGCCGCCATGCTGCCGGTCAGCCGGTCATAGACTTCCGTAAAGGCCGGCAGGACCATCGTCAGCATGATCACGAGCACGGCGATGATCAGGACCAGCATGGCCGCGGGATAGGTGACCGCCCCGCGCAGCTTTTCCGAGATCGTTTTCTGGTCCGCGTAATACCGGCTCAGGCGGAACAGCGTGTCCTCCAGCCGGCCCGAATCCTCGCCGGCCTCCACCATCTGCAGCGCGTATTCGGGAAAGATCCCGCTCGCCCGCATCGAGGCGGACAGGCCTTCGCCCGCGTCCGCGTGGTCCTTCATCACGGCCAGCGCGCCGGTCAGCAGGCCGCCGTCCGCGTCGCCTCCGCTCTGGAGCAGCCGGATCGCTTCATCCGTGGTGATCCCGGACTGCACCATCATCGCCATGCTCTCGCAGAACGCGCTGACGCCCAGATTGTCCAGTGTCTTGCTCATATGCTTCCCCCGCTCGAATTCGAATATCCGATTCTGACGTTTCGTCTTGTTGTTTTTCCGTGCCGTGCCGGCGCGTGCGGCGCCGGATCAGTACATATACAGGTCCGTGTAGTTTTCCCCGTCGCCGATGAATTCGTTGCCGACGCCGCCGGCCGCGAACGTCAGGTCCATGCGGTTCCAGGTCTTTTCATCGACCTTGAACTCCACGGTGACCCAGCCCGTCTGCGCCGTATAGAACATGTTCCAGGCGTGGTACTGGTCACCGGGCGATACGTAGCCGAAGATCAGCTTGGTCGGGATCCCCTGGCTGCGCAGGATGGCCGCCGCGAGCGACGCGTAGTCAAAGCAGATGCCCATGCCGGTCGCGAGCGTCTCGTCCGGGTCCGGCAGATAGCCGCTCTTGACGGTCAGCGCCTTTTCTTTATCGTATTTGATATTCCCGGCCACAAATTTGTACGTAGCCGCGATCACGTCCAGGGCCGTGCGGGCTTTGGAAGAGAACTCCGCGCCCTTTTTCACGCACTCCGATTCCTGTGTGTAATTCACATAATTGCTGGGCCGCAGGAACGGCTGGAACTCATCCGCGATCTCGACGCGCGCGGTCTGCGAATACAGCTCCGCGTATTTGTTCTCGGTAATGTTCTCCATGACGCGGAACTTATATTCCGCGTCCCCGCTCTGCAGCGGGAAGATGGACGGCGTCCCGTCCGACGCCAGGTCATACGTATACGTGATCTCGGGCAGGATGACCTGGAATTTCAGGCGTTTTTCCGATGTGGCGGCCACGGCGATATAGCCGTCCGAGAC
>CACXFD010000140.1 GCA_902766845.1 uncultured Lachnospiraceae bacterium
AGAGCACTTGGCTACGGACCAAGGTGTCGGGGGTTCGAATCCTCTCGCGCACGCTTCGTAAGAAAGTACCACAGATGACGGTCAACGTGATTTGTGGTATTTTTCTTTATGCAGACAGACTGCCTGCTGAGCTGCCTGCATACAGGGACCGTAAGGTCCCGCGGCAGCCACGGCGGAAGGCCGGGAAAGGAGGGCGATATGCAGGATCACGCGAAAAAAGAACTGTTTGAGAACGTATCCGTTCCGCGCGCCCTCGCGACGCTCGCCGTTCCGACGATCATCAGCCAGCTGATCAACCTGGCCTATAATATCGTCGACGCGTTCTTCATCGGCCGGACCGGCAACTCCTATATGATGGCGGCCACGACGCTGGCCCTGACGCTGACGATGATGAACGTGGCTTTTTCCAATCTCTTCGGCATCGGCGGCGGGAGCCTTGTGGCCCGGCTGATGGGCCAGAAGCGACTCGATGAGGCCCGCCGTGTCAGCGCATTTTCCGTACTGAGCTGCCTGTGTTTCGGCGTCTTCTATTCGGTCCTGATCGGCCTCTTTCTGGAGCCCTTGCTGTTTTTCCTCGGCGCTTCGGCGGAAACGATCGGCTATGCGAAGCAGTATACGATGTTCGTCATCGTCTTTAGCTCCGTGCCGTCCCTGCTCTCGCTGACGCTGGGCCATCTGCTTCGGAACGCCGGATACTCTTCCAAGGCTAGTTTCGGCCTGAGCGGCGGCGGCATCCTGAACATCCTGCTGGATCCGCTGTTCATGTTCGTGATCCTGCCGCGGGGGCAGGAAGTCGCCGGCGCCGCGGCTGCGACGCTGCTGTCCAATATCGCCGCCTGTGCCTATCTGCTGTATGCGTACCATAAAGCGTCCGATGAGGCGCCGCTGAGCCTGAGCCGGCAGGATGCCGCGGGGATCGGACGGCGCAATCTGCGGGAATTCTTCGCGGTCGGCGTGCCGTCCGCGATCCTGACCGGCCTGTTCGACGTCGCGAACATCTGTGTGAACATCCTTGCCTCGGCGCACAGCGATTACGTGCTGGCGGCTATGGGAATCGTCATGAAGGTGGAGAGGATCCCGAACGGGATCAACGTCGGGATCTGTCAGGGCATGATGCCGCTGGTCGCGTACAATTACGCTTCGGGCGATCGCGAGCGTATGCGCACGGTGATCCGGACGGCCCGGTGGGCCGGCCTGCTGATCTCGGCCGGCGGGATCCTGATGCTGGAACTGCTTGCGGTCCCGGCCGTCCGGCTGTTCCTCAGCACGGCCGGCGGGGATGCGGCCGGTGCGATGCTGACGGTCACGTTCGCGGCCCGGTTCCTGCGGGTCCGCTGTCTGGCCTCTCCGGTGCAGTTCCTGAATTACAATTCGTCCTACTGCATGCAGGCGATGGGAAACGGGAAATTCACGATGCTGCATGCGGCGGTCCGGGAACTCGGCGTCTATATCCCGCTGATGTTCCTGCTGGACCGGCTGCTCGGAGAGATCGGACTGGCGTGGGCCCTCCCGGTCGGAGAGGGCATCAGTGCGGTGTTCGCGCTGCTGCTGGTAGCGGCGGCGCTGCGGGGGAAGAAAGAACGCAGCTGAGATCCGGACAGAACGCAGGTCCGGGCAGCTGACCGGAGCAGCCGATCGGAACAGGAAATCGGAACTGCCGGTCGGAACAGGATCCTCTGCCAATGCCGGGAAAAACAAAAGCACCATTTGCGGGCACAGCCTTCGGGCTGTGCTTTTTTTGTGCGCGTGTACGGTAGATTCGTATAATCGGAACGGGCGGAAAGACCGGAAAACAACGGAGAGATTTGTGCATATTGTATATTTTATGAAGACAAACAAGGTTTTGATTGACGTTTTGACGGAATGTATGATACTATAAAGGCAGATATAACATATCAGATATGTTAGGAGGTGGACTGTGGAACCGATCCTGAAACTGGAAGGCATCACAAAGACCTTTCCCGGCGTGAAGGCGCTGGACAGCATCGATCTGGATATCTATCCGGGCGAGGTCCATGTGCTGGCCGGCGAGAACGGCGCCGGGAAATCGACGCTGATGAAAGTGCTTTCCGGAGTCTATCAGCCGGACGCGGGCACGATCTACGTTGATGGAAAAGCGACGCCGATCCCGACCCCGCAGGCGGCGGAGCAGCTGGGGATCCGCATGATCTATCAGGAACTGAACCTGGTACAGGAGCTGTCGGTCGCCAGGAACATCTTCCTCGGACATGAGCTGTATAAGAACCGTGTGCTGGGTCTGCTCGATTTCAAAAAAATGGAAGAAAGGGCCCGCGAGATCCTGGCTACGCTGAACATTCCGATCGATCCGTCGGTCAAGATCAAAGAACTCGGCGTGGGCCAGCAGCAGATGATCGAGATCGCCAAAGCCCTGTCGATGGACGCGCGCATCGTCGTTTTCGATGAGCCGACGAGTTCACTGACGGACAATGAGATCGAGGAACTGTTCTCGCTGATCGCTTCGCTGAAAGAGAAGAACATCGCGATGTTCTATATCTCGCACCGCCTTGGCGAACTGTTCGAGATCGGAGACCGCGTAACGATCCTTCGCGACGGTCAGAAGATCGATACGAAGCCGATCTCTGACATCACGATGGATGAGCTGATCGCGAAGATCGCGAACCGCGATCTGGACAACCTGTATCCACATGAACCGGTCGCTCCGGGCGAGGTGGTCCTCGAAGTCAAAGGTCTGACGAACGAGAAATGCAAGGATATCTCGCTGACCGTGCGGGCCGGCGAGATCGTGGGCCTGTCGGGCCTGGTGGGCGCCGGACGGACGGAACTGGCCCGGGCGGTCTTCGGTGTAGATGATTACGGCGCCGGCGAGGTGCTGCTTTGCGGAAAGAAGGTACCGAAGCACAATCCCCGGAAAGCGGCGGACATGGGCATCAGCCTGCTCCCGGAGGACCGCAAGACCGAGGGCCTCGCGCTGAAACTGTCGATCCGCGAAAACGAGACGGTCGCGACGCTCGCGCAGCTGTTCAAAAACGGCTGGATCCGTGCCGGACTGGAGCGGGAGACTGCGGAGAAATATGTCCGGGATCTCGAGATCGCGACCAATTCGGTGGAGAAGTCGGCCGGTCAGCTATCGGGCGGAACGCAGCAGAAGGTCGTTGTGGCCAAGTGGCTGATGACGAAGGCAAAGCTGTTCATCTTTGACGAACCGACGCGCGGAATCGATGTGGGCGCGAAGACCAGCATCTATTCGATCATGGATGAACTGGTCAAGGAGAACGCGGCGATCCTGATGATCTCCTCGGATCTGCAGGAAGTGCTGGGCATGAGCGACCGGATCTACGTCATGGCCGGCGGAGCCGTTCAGAAAGAATTTGCGGCCGGCGAGGCCACGCAGGCGGAAGTGCTGAAATACGCCTTCCAGGAAGGATAAGGGGCGCATATGAGAAAGAACCGGTTCCATCTGACGGATCTGCCCAGCGCCGTCATCATCTTCATCGTGGTCTTTGTATTCTTTGCGGTCAGCGCGGGCGGCTTTTTCAGTGCCTACAATCTGGCCAGCATCCTGACCCAGAGCGTGATCCCGTGTCTGCTGGTCCTCGGCGTCGCGATCGTGATCATGTCAGCCGGCCTGGACCTGTCGGTCGGCAACGTGCTGACGCTCTCCGGCGTGACCTGCGGGCTCCTTCTGAAAGCCGGCATGCCTGTAGCGCTGGCGATGCTGGTCGGCGTTCTGACCGGAACGGCCTGCGGCTTCCTGAACGGCTTTATGGTCGCGAAGATGAAGCTGCCTCCGTTCATTGCGACGCTCGCGATGATGAATATCGCGTCGGGCCTCGCGAATACGCTGTCGCAGAAAAAGCCCGTGTACTGGGAACGCGAGGCATTCCCGATCCTCGATACGATCGGCACCGGGGCCGTTCTCGGGATCCCGGTCTTTGCCCTGATCGGCGTGCTGGTCATGGCAGTCGTGATCTTCGTCTTTTACCGGACCCGCCTGCGCACGAACGTCTACACGCTCGGCGGCAATGAGGAGGTCCTGCACCTGTCGGGCGTCAGCGTCGCAAAGTGGAAGATCGTCGTGTTCACGCTGTCCGGTCTGATGGCCGGTGTCGGTGGCGTACTGATGGATGCGCGCGTGACCTGCGCGGACCCGACCGTGGGCACAGGCCTCGAGTTTGCGGCCGTCGTGGGCGCCGTGATCGGCGGGAACCTGCAGAACGTCGGCAAGGGAAACCTGTTCGGAGCCATCCTCGGCGCGATCACGCTGGCGACGATCCGCAACGGCCTGTCGATCATGCATATGAACAACTACTGGCAGATGGTGCTGACCGGGGCCATCCTCGTGATCGGCATGGTCATCCGCGAGCTGTTCGTGCGGATCGAGCATAAGAAGAAACTCAAAGAAGCGGAGGCATCGGCATGAACGTGAAGGAAAGAATCGTGGATGCCGTTCTGAAGAACGCGCTGCTTCTGCTGCTGATCATCGGCGTCGTCGTATTCGCCCTGTTCAATCCGGGCTATCTGACGCTCTCGAACATGACGGTCATCATGAAACAGGCTTCGCTCCTGGGGCTGCTGGGCATCGCCCAGTGCATCATCATGCTGACCGGAAACATCGACCTGTCGGTCGGGGCCACGATCGCCCTGTCCACGATCCTGTGGTCGGGCATGATCAAGAACACGGCCATCCCGTCGGCCGTGCCGATGCTCCTGATCACGATCTCGGGCGCGGGCCTCGGCTGCCTGACCGGCCTGATCACAACCAAGCTGAACATCCCGCCGTTCATCACGACGTTCGCGACGAACTACGCGTACCGCGGCATCGCCTGGCTGCTGGTCGGATCGACGATCATCTACAACCTGCCGCAGAGCTTCCGTTTCGTGGGAACGGATGACTTTCTGGGCATCCCGATCACGATCTGGTTCGAGATCCTGATCGGCGCCGCGATCCTGATCCTGCTCAAGAAGACGACGCTCGGACGGCGGATCTATTTTACGGGCTCCAACCGCAAGGCGGCACGGTACTCAGGCATCCATACGGACCGCGTGATCATCACGGCGTATATGATCGGCAACGCGATTGCGGCGTTTACGGGCGTCCTGTACGCGGCGCGCCTGAACGCGGCCGAGGCCTCGATCGGCGCCAGCTTTTCACTGGACTCGGTGGCAGTCTGCCTGATCGGAGGCTGTGCGATCACCGGCGGCAAGGGCGGCGTCTGGGGAACGGTCATCGGCGCGATCATCGTGACGGCGATCAAGAACGGCATGAACTACGTGCAGGTCTCCTCGGAGCTGCAGACGCTGGTCCTGGGCCTTCTGATCATCATCGCGGTGTTCTTCAATCAGCAGGTGGACAAGATCCAGAGGAAATGACCGGAAAGACCGGGCCGGAAACAGGAGATTGAAAACGAAGGGCCGGAGAGACCGGCGCGGCTGACCGGCCGCATGGCACCAAGGCACTGACGGGGCAGGGGGCCCCGCGGGCAAATACAATGCTCTGAAAAAGAGTCAAGGAGGAGAAACATGAAGAGAAGGTTCGTAGCACTGTTGCTGGCCCTGGTCATGGTACTGGGCCTTGTGGGCTGTACCGCGGGCGGCGGCAGCACCCCTGAGACCAAGGCTCCGGAAGCAGCCGCGGAAGAGTATCATTTCGTGATCATCCTTAAGGATCTGACCCGGCCCTTCATGATCAACATGGGCAATGACGCGGTCGCCGCCGGCAAGCTCGTCAACTGCAAAGTGGACGTGCAGGCGCCTCAGACCCCGAGCTCCACGGAGGAACAGATCAAGCTGATCGAGGACGCGATCGCCGCGAAGGTCGACGGCATCATCATCACGCCGGCCGACTCGAACGCGATCATCCCGGGCATCGAAAAAGCCAACGCGGCCGGCATCCCGGTCACGACCCCGAACACCAAAGCCTTTGGCGGTGACGTGCTGAACTGGGCCGGCATCCAGAACTATGACGTAGGCTGCGCGCTGGGCGAACTGCTTGCCGAGTCGCTGGATTACAAGGGCAATGTGGTCCTGCTCGAAGGCATCCCCGGATCCTCTACCTCGATCGACCGGATCAACGGCTACACCGATACGCTGAACAAGTATCCGGATATCAACATCCTGACCACCCAGACCGCGAACTTCACGCGTGCCGAGGGCATGAGCGTCATGGAGAACCTGCTGCAGAAGTATGACAACATCGACGGCATCGGCTCCGCCGACAAGGAGATGCTGCTGGGCGCGAACGAAGCGATCAAGGCCGCGAACCGCACCGGCATCAAGGGCATCGGCTTCGATGTGGAAGAAGACGTCCTGCTCGCGATCAAGAACGGCGAAGTCGTCGCGACCGGTGACCAGCATCCCGAGAGCCAGGCCTTCTGGGGCGTCATCTCGCTGTGGGCTCACCTGAAGGGCTATTCGGTCCCGAAGGAATGCGTCATCCCGATGGGCGTCGTCAACAAGGACAACGTGGATGAGTATCTGAAGAGATACGAGAAGTAAGTAGAAAAGCAGAGACCGGCCGGAGGGCAGCAGCCCCCGCCCGGCATCACGGCCTTGCCGGGCCGCAGCCCGGCAAGGCCGGTAAAAAGGAGAACAGATCAGTATGAAATACACCCTGCTTGTCGAGAACAATTCCCTGTATGACACGTTCCTGCACGCGGAGCATGGCATGAGTGCCTATATCATCGACGACGGCGTACAGGTGCTCTATGACTGCGGATACTCCGATGCGTTCATCAAGAATGCCGAGGCGATCGGCATCGACCTGACGCGCGTGGAATATGTGATCCTCTCCCATGGTCATTATGATCATTCGGGCGGGCTCAAGTACCTGATGGATTATTATAAGGAGCGCCATGTCTATCATAAGCCGGTCCTGCTGATGGCGGATGAGGACATCTTCCTGAAGAAATACAACTTTATCGACAAGAAGAATACCGGCATGGACGTCACGCTCGATATGGCGAAGGAGTTCTTTGACGTGCAGTTCTGCGCTGAGCCGAAGAAACTGACCGACCGCCTGATCTATCTGGGCAAGGCGCCGCGGCTGAACCCGTATGAAGCCGCGTATCCGCAGAACATGAAGTGGAAAGACGGCAAATACGTCGAAGACTACATCGATGAGGACGTCGAGCTCGCGTACGTGCACGAGGACGGCGGCGTCAGCATCATGACCGGCTGTTCGCACAGCGGCATCTGCAATATCATCGCACACGCAAAGAACGTGACCGGCGCGAGCGTGGTGCATAACGTGATCGGCGGCCTGCACCTGCAGAAGCCGTCCGATGACCTGATGAAGTACACGATGGACTTTGTAAAGGAAACGAATATCGAGAAGTTCTATGCCTGCCACTGCACGGACTTTCCGTCGCGGCTGAAGCTCGCGACGATCTCCAACATCTGCGAGACCGGCGTATCACTGACGCTGGAATGGATCTGATGTCGGAGGGTGCGGCCGGCGCGGATCCTGGCCTCCTCGAAGGGTCCGCGCCGTCCGAATATTGACAAATGCGACGTTCCGTGCTATGGATTCAGCATACCGATGCGCTGTGTGCGTGCGGTAAAAGCCGGCGTTTTGCGGGAGTGATATCGGATGGAACTGAGCAAAGTAGAAAAAAAGAGCGTCACACAGGAGATCATCGCGCAGATCGTGGACCGGATCGCGAACGGGGACTGGAAGCCCGGCGATAAGCTTCCGCCCGAGGCGGAGCTGGTCGAAGCGTTCGGCGCGAGCAAATACAGCGTCCGCAGCGCCCTGTCCCGGCTCAATACGATGGGACTGCTGATCACTGAGCAGGGAAAGGGGACCTACGTACGGGATTCGTCGCAGCCGCAGCTGCTCCAGCCGCTCCTTACGACCGGGATGCAGAGCGCGCATAAGCTGATGACGATCCTGGAGTTTCGGCGCGGAGTCGAGCCCGAAGCAGCCCGCATGGCGGCCCTGCGCCGCACGCCGGAGGAGGTGCAGGAGCTCGAGCGCATCCTGCGGAAGATGGAGGCGGCGTCCCGGCGTCATGATCAGCGTGACTATTCGCGGTATGATATCCGTTTCCATGTGAAGCTGGCCGAGATGTCCGGGAACAGCTGGTTCCTGCAGTCGATGCGGATCGTGGAGAGCCTGTATATGGCGGATCTCGAGAACGCCACGAAGCGGGACGAGTTCGCGGCTCATGAGGAAGTGTTCGACGCGGTGGCGGCCGGGGATCCGGAGCGGGCCTATGCGCGGATGCGCCGGCATCTGATGCGGACCGCGGAGATCCTGGAAGAGATGATGAAAACCGGACAGAACGG
>CACXFD010000141.1 GCA_902766845.1 uncultured Lachnospiraceae bacterium
CAACGGGTCAGGGTCAGCGTGAACTCGCCGTTCTTTTCCTCCACGGATACGCGGTATCCCTGGTGCTCGGCGTAGCGCGTCACATTCTCTTTTGCGGTGTTGTTGTCTACCAGGATCTGGTAAGAGGCTTCCTTGCCGGCCAGCGCCCGGCGGGCGATCATCACCGGTTCGGGGCAGGCCAGTCCGCGTGCATCATAAACAGCCATGACAGGCTCCTTTCTGTATCATATCAGATGTTTCGTGTTTTTTCACTCATTTCCGGCGGCCTTTCCGGAGGGGACTTTCCTTCAGCGCGCCCGTTCCGGGCCGCTTTTCGGGATCAGGCCTTTTCCTTGCGGAACGTATTGACCGCGGCGATCACGGCGACTACGGCGATGCCGATGATCACGGCGACCTTGCCGTTCGCGGTAGGGCCGGCGGCGCTGGAGGCCAGACCGAAGTTGTGGCAGAACGCGGCGCCCACGAACAGGCCGAGGATCGCCATCGCGCTGTCGGTATTGCCTTCACCGGACAGGACCAGCTGGCGCAGCGGGCAGCCGCCCAGCAGGATCGCACCGAAGCCGACCAGATACATGCCGAGCGCGTTCCACAGACCGTCGGTATGGGCCACGGCCTGCTCCGCGAACGCGAGCTTGAAGTAGGTGCCGTCGGTCACGCCGGTCAGGATCAGGTTCGTGACCAGGGCCGCGCACAGGATCGCGATGAAGCCGGAGATCAGACGGAAATCCTTGAACAGCACGATGTCACGGACGCCGCCGGCCATGCACAGGCGGGTGCGCTGCGCGATGGCGCCGACGATCAGACCGGCCGCGAGGCTGATGGCCAGAGCCGCGTGCTTGGCGCCGGGGCCGCCGCCGGCTTCGGTGAAGAAGATGAATTCAGGCGCCAGCGCCAGCAGGCACAGCAGCACGACGACCGCCGCGGGCAGGATCACGCCCTCGAGCTTCGGCAGGCTGTAGGTCCGCTTCAGGGAGTAGCCCTTGTTCAGGAAGAAGACGCCGGTCAGGATGCCGCAGACGAAACCGACCAGGCCCAGGACCGCGTTCAGGTCACCGCCGGCCAGACGGACGATCATGCGGAACGGGCAGCCCAGGAACATCAGGCAGCCGACCATGACGAAGAAGCCGAGCGTGAAGCGCGTCATCGGGGCGCTGCCGCCGCGCGGCGCGAATTCCTTCTTCGCGAGGGAGATCAGGAAGCTCCCGAGGATGATGCCGATGATCTCCGGACGGATGTACTGCACGGCCGCGGCCCGGTGCAGGCCCAGCGCGCCGGCGGTGTCACGGATGAAGCAGGCGATGCAGAAGCCCATGTTGGCGGGGTTGCCGAACAGCACGAGAAGGGAGGCGATCACACCGATGACGATGCCGCCGATCACGATGTCGGTCTTGTTTTTCAGAATACCCATAGTGACCCTCTTTTCTTGTTTTTTCGGAAAAGGGACGGATGGCATGTCCGCTGGGATCCTTTTCCGCCTTGATGCTTCTAATCTTACGCCCTGTATTTGAATAATTCAAATACGGTTCCTGAATAAGCTGGCTGATTTATTGAAACGATAAATAAATAAAGGCCAGCCGGCTTTGAAACCCCTTTCGAAGGAAAGAGGGGGAACGGCAGGGAAAAAACCGAAGATCCCATGGTAATGCTTCCTTTCGGCACCGGCGCAGGCGAACGGGCCGTGAACGGCCGGCGGGACGCGGCGCATTAAAGATTCCTTTACGCAAAGATAACTTTTTATTGCTTCACATAATAAATGAACCGGCGTACAATGGGGAAAAGAAAGGAAGAGCCGGCAAGATCCGCGGTGCCGGCACGAAAGGGATTCCGAAGGGAGAAGTATGGACCTGAAGCAGTTGGAATCGTTCGTTGAGATCGTCCGGACCGGAAGCTTTACCAAAGCCGGAGAGAAACTGTTCGTATCACAGCCGACCGTCAGCACGCATGTAAGGCAGCTCGAAGAGGAGCTCGGCATGCGGCTCGTGCGGCGGACCACCAAAAACGTGGAGCTGACGGATAAGGGACAGGAGGTCTATGAATACGCGCTGGGCATCCTGAACCTGCGCGACCGCATGATCGCGAGCTGTCATGAAGAAGAGGAAAGGATCCTGCATCTGGGCGTATCCACGATCCCGTCGTCGTATATCCTTCCCCGGGTGCTGCCGGCGTATCTGGAGCGGCATCCCGAGACGCATGTGGACGTGCAGCAGAGCGACAGCCAGGGCGTGATCGACCGGATCCGCAGCGGGATCTTCGATATCGGCATGGTGGGCATGCAGACCGATGACGAGGAGCTCGTGTTCCGGCCGTTCTGCCGGGACCATATGGTCTTCATCACGCCGAACCGGGACCGGTTCCGCGAATGGAAGGAGCAGGGCGGACCCGTAACGGAAAAGCTTCTACGGGAGCCGATGATCCTGCGCGAAGAGGGGAGCGGCAGCAAAAAGATGGCCGCGCGCTTTCTGGACGCGGTCGAGGCGGAGCCCGGCCGGCTCCGGGTAGTGGCGCGCATCAACGACCAGGAGACCATCAAGAAGCTGGTCGCCGAGGGCGTCGGGATCTCGATCGTCTCGCAGCAGTCGGCCCAGGATTACGCGGACGACGGGCGGGTCCTGACCTTCGAGATCGAAGGATATCCCTCCGACCGCTACCTGTATCTGGTCTATAGGAAAAACGCGCTGCTGTCCGCGCGCGAGAAGGGCTTCATGCGGTTCGTCATGAGCGTATACGAGAACGATCTCTGATCCGGCGAGCGGTGTCCCCGTATCGGGCGATCCGAACCGGGAGGCCGGAATCGGGAGACCGGATCCGCAGGCCGGGATAGGAGATCAGGGATAAACGGAAGCGGGCCGGCGATGAGCCGGCCCGCTTCCTCATTCACAGGTCCTGTTTTTCGAATCTTTCGGGCTTTTCGGCCCTCGGCCTCCGGCCCCGGTCTCTGGTCCGGATCGTCGGCCCGGATCGTCGGTTCCGCACCGGCAGCGCAGTGCGGCAAGCCGGTACCACAGTGCGGCAAGCCGCTTTACAGGGCTTTCACATGCAGGCTTCAGTCCTCCAGCAGGGCCCAGGCCCGCGTCAGGCAGCGCTTGGTGTTCGCGACCACGATGTCCGGATCCTCGCCCGGCCGGGGCGTGACCTCGCAGGAGAGCGGGAGAGGGGCGTCGGGCCGGAACAGGCCCTCGCGGCGCAGCACGCGCAGGAACTCGACGAGCTCGGGCACGTCGTTCTCGCTGTGCGGATAGCCCATCCGGGGATGCTTGTCGCCGTAGGCGTCAAAGCCGGGCCGGATCACGGCGTTCCCGTAGTGCAGGTGCGTGATGCAGCTGCGCAGCGTATGGACCGAATATTCGATGGTCTCGTGGATGATCGGAATATGGCTGAGATCTACGAGCAGGCCGAAGTTATCGTATTCTTCGCGGACCGCCTCGCAGAAGCGTGCGGCCAGCGGCGCGGGCCCGATCAGCGAGCATTTGTCCACATCGTAGTCGAAGACCTCGATCTCCACCATGAGGCCTTTTTCCTTTGCGGCGCGGCAGACGTTCTTCGTGGTCTTCAGCAGGGCTGCGAACGCTTCTTCTTTATGTGCTTCTTCATACTTTCCGGCCAGGAACGACAGGCCCCGCGCGCCGAGCGCGGCCGATTCATCGACGAGCTGCAGCAGATAGTCCTCGGCGGCTCGGCGCTCCTCCTCCGCGAGGGCGTTCGGGTTCAGGCCGCGCCCCAGCATGACCGGGTGGGCGGCGCCGAGCACGGTCAGGTGGCTCTGGTCCAGCAGGGCACGGGCCGCCGCGGTCTGCTCCCCGCCGCCGAAGCCGGCGGTCTCGATCAGCGTGAAGAACGGGTCGCGGCAGATGGTCCGCAGGGACTGCATCGGATCCTGTCCCGGATAACTCATCCACTGCAGGATGCCCAGGTCAAAATACTTGTAGATGGATTCCTTCATCGGTCTTTCCTTTCTGCCGCAAAGGCGCTGCGCGGATGGAAAATCGTAAGAATGATTTAATATGCGCGGTCCTTGTTTTTTGCGGCCGTTTCTATTATAATCGGTTAGATGGCCGCGGAAACGGGCCGGGACGGACAGGCCGCCGTGACGGCCGGCGTCCGATGCCGCTCCGCCGTCAGTATAGCATGTTTTTTCAGATCGTGCATCTGTTTCGTACGGGACGGGACAGCACCGCAGGCGGTGCCCTTCCGGAGCCCGGACCGGCCGGGCGTTCGGCCGGCCTCCCGAAGCGGAGCCGCTCGCGATACGGATATGTCCTGAGAGGAAGAATGAGAATGAAAAAAAGCGTGACTGCCTGGCTGCTCTATTTCCCGGTGCTGCTGATCTGGTACGAATTCCTGTTCCGGTTCGTGACCATGCGGGAACTGTCGTTTCTGCAGATCATCTGCATCCTGCTCCTGACGATCGCACTGGGATTTCTGATGGCGGTGATCCCGTCCCTGATCAAAAACGCGAAGGCGAGGCGGATCACCTGCCTCGTGATCTCGCTCGTGATCGCGGTCATCTTCCTGATCGAGTATTTTATCTACCGTGAATTCAAGGTCTTCTACGATCCCAAGATGATCATCGGAACGGCCGGGAACATGGCCGGACAGGCCGCGTTCGTGAAGACCACGCTGAAGATGATCTTTTCCCTTACGGGCCTGCTGACCATCGTCTGCTATCTGGCCCCTCCGATCGTGTTCTTCATCGTCATGAGACGGTGGGACATCGAAGCCGAGCAGCGGCGCCGTGAGTCGGCCCGCCGGCGCGGCACGTCCCTGTCTTCCCGCCGGCGCGGCACGCGCTGGCAGACGCTCGCCAAGCGCGCGGTCCTGATGGCCGCCGTTTCGCTCCTGATCTGGCTGCTCGCGCAGGGCCTGATCCTGATCGCGTCCCCGCTGCGCGCGGCCGCCACCAATGAATACACGTTCTCGGCCGCGGTGCGCAACTTCGGCCTGATGACCGGCGTGCGCATGGATCTGACCCGCGGCTCGGGCGATTCCTCGAGCTTCGATCCGGTCGGTCCGGCGCCGTCGATCCCGACCACGCAGCCGTCCACGGATCCGGCCGGCACGGAGCCCGCGCAGACGGATGAGAACGGCGAGACCGTCCCGGAGACGGAGCCGGAGGAAAAGCCGCTGTCCGAACGGGACACCGATTTCTCGAAGTACGGCTACAGCATGCTGGATCTGGACTTTACGGCCATGGCGGCCGCCGCCGATGACGGCACCATCAAGGCGCTGGATGAATACTGCGCCTCGCTGACGCCCAGCCACCAGAACCGCTATACGGGCCTGTTCAAGGGCAAGAACCTGATCCTGATCTCCGCGGAAGCCTTCAGCGGGGACATCATCGACCCGAAGCTGACGCCTACGCTGTACCGCATGGCCACCAAGGGCATCCAGTTCACGGATTACACGCAGCCGGACAGCGCCGGCACCACGGGCGGCGAGTACCAGAACATCTTCGGCATGCTGCCGATGCTCGGCGGCCCGAGCTTCCGGACGATGTCGGGCGGCAGCACATGGTTCAACATCGCCGGCCGCCTGAACCTGGAGAATTATTACGGCAAGGCGTTCCACAACAACACCTATACGTATTACAAGCGTGACGTCACGCACAACCAGATCGGCTATTCCGACGGCTACATGGGCTACGGCAACGGCATGGAGCAGTTCGTGCAGAAGACCTGGCCCGAGAGCGACCTTGAGATGATGCAGGGCACCATCCCGATGTACATCGACAAGCAGCCGTTCAACATCTACTACATGACCGTGTCCGGCCACAGCGACTACGGCCGCAGCGACAACCGCATGGCCTCCAAGCACTGGGACGAGGTCAAGGACCTGCCGTATTCGGACCTGGTCAAGGGCTACATCGCCTGCAACCTGGAGCTCGAAGCGGCCATGACCTACCTGATCGACCAGCTCGAGCAGGCCGGCATCGCGGACGATACGCTGATCGTGATGAGCGCCGACCACTTCCCGTACGGTCTGGACGGGGACGCGGCGCTGGGCCACAGCATGCCGTATCTGTCAGAGCTGTACGGCTATGACGTCAAGACCTACCTGCAGCGCGACCATAACCGCCTGCTGATGTGGAGCGGCATCTTCGAGAAAGAGGATCCGATCGTGGTCAGCGAGCCCACGTCCAGCCTGGACATCCTGCCGACGCTCTGCAACCTGTACGGCGTGCCGTGGGATTCCCGCGTGCTGCCGGGCCGCGACGTCTTCTCCGACGCGCCGGCGCTGATGTTCAACACCGAGTATGACTGGAAGACGGAACTCGGCTCCTACATCAACGCGAGCAAGACCTTTACGCCCGCGGAAGGCGTGAACGAGGCGGACATTCCCGAAGGCTACGTAGACCAGATCCGCGCGATCGTCCGCAACAAGATCCGCTTCTGCAAGAACGTGCTCGAGGTCGATTTCTTCAAGCACGTCAAGGAATACCTGCCGGCCAACGCGAAATAACGCGGCCGGGCACGGCCCGATGAGGCGGCACGGCCCGGACGGAGCGGCAGTCATCTGAAAGACAGGAAACGGGAGCAGCCGTTACGGCTGCTCCCGTTTTTTATCATGTCGACCGGATCCTTCTACGCCGCTTTCCGGCAGGGCGGCCAGCTGGGCGGCCGTATCGACGTCATACAGTTCAAAAGCGCCGGCGGCCTCGACCGTGGTGACCCGTTCGGGATGGCGCTTGAGGACCGCGCGGCCCGCCTCGTTCTCGGCGAGGCCTAAAAGCTCCGGGAAGACGGAGCGCGGGAACAGGACCGGATTGCCGCGCCGGCCCTG
>CACXFD010000142.1 GCA_902766845.1 uncultured Lachnospiraceae bacterium
CGCTCGCGATCGCGCCGGACAGCGTGCAGGCCATGTATTATCTGGCCCACGCCTATGAAAAGGTGGATCGTCCGGCCGACGCCTGGGTGGTCTACGACCGGATCCAGCGCGAGTTCCCGGGCTTTGCCCAGATGGGAGAAGTCGAGGCCCGTCTCGCGGTGCTGAAAGACTACGCGCCGTCCGAAGAGACGCCGACGCAGCCGGCGCAGGAGACGCAGGCGGAGGCGGAAACGGCGGCGCCGTGACCGGGGCTGCCGGACTGAGACACGAAGACCCAAACACAAGGAGAGACGCCAGATGAGGATCCTGATCCGAAACGGCCGGGTGATCGACCCGGCCACGCGGACCGACGCGGTCCTGGACATCCTGATCGAAGACGGCCGCATCGCGGCCCGCGGAGAGAAGCTCCCGGTGACGGCGGACCGATGCCTGGAGGCGGACGGCTGCGTCGTGATGCCGGGACTGATCGACATGCACGTCCACCTGCGCGATCCGGGCCAGACGCATAAGGAAACGCTGCGCACCGGCGCGCTGGCCGCGGCCAGAGGCGGCTTTACGTCGATCTGTCCGATGCCGAACACCACGCCGGCCACCGACAGCGCGGAAAAGATCCGGACGCTGCTCGAACGGGCCCGGGAGGAGAGCGCCGTGCGGATCCTGCCGATCGGCGCGGTGACCGTCGGGCAGGAGGGCCGGGAGCTGGCCCCGATCGCCGAGATGGCGCAGGCCGGCGCGATCGGCATCAGCGAAGACGGAAAGAGCGTGATGGATCCGGACCTGTACGAGCAGGCCATGCGGCAGGCGCGCCGGGCCGGGATCCTCGTGATGGCGCACTGTGAAGATAAGAAGCTGGTCCGCGGCGGCGTGATGCAGGAAGGGAAGCGGGCGCAGGAACTGGGCCTGCCCGGCATCAGCAGCCTGTCGGAGGACGTGATCGTGGGCCGGGATATCCTGATCGCCCGGGCCACCGGTGCACACCTGCACCTGTGCCATTGCTCGACCGCGGGCAGCGTCCGTCTGGTCGAACAGGCCAAGGCGGCGGGCGCGCGGGTCAGCGCGGAGGTCTGTCCGCATCATTTTTCGATGAGCTGCGACGAGATCCCCGGCGATGACGCCAACTACAAGATGAACCCGCCGCTGCGCGGCCCCGAAGACGTGCGGGCCCTGAAAGACGGCCTGGCACGCGGCGTGATGGACGTGATCTCGACCGATCACGCGCCGCACGCGGCGCAGGAGAAGGCGCAGGGCTTTTTGAAGGCCCCGTTCGGGATCACCGGGCTCGAGACGGCCGTGCCGCTCGCGGTCACTGAACTCGTGGAGCCCGGGATCCTGACCTGGACGCAGCTCGCGGAGCGCATGAGCTATACGCCGGCGCGCCTGCTGGGCGTGGACGGCGGTTCGCTGGCCGTCGGAACCCGCGCGGACGTGACGGTCATCGACCCGTACGCGGACCATCAGATCGATCCGTCGGGATTTGCTTCGATGGGAAAGAACACGCCGTTTGCCGGGCGCCGCGTGCGCGGACGCGTCACGGCCACGGTGGCGGCCGGACGGGTCGTATACGAGCGCTGAGCGCCGGAAGGCGGCGACCAGCCGGCGGCCGGACAGGGTATTTAAGCGCCCGAACGCGGCGCGGGCCGGCTCCGGGCCGCGGCAAACGGCCGGACAGCATGAATCGTTGAGACAGAACAGAAGCAACGGAGAACAAGACCGAATGAAGACCGGCAGAGAAACAGGAACCGTGATCCGGCAGGAGAGGATCGCGGACGGAATCTGGCGTATGGAGCTGGCCTGCGGCGCCGCCGCCAACGCGCGGCCGGGGCAGTTCGTATCCCTGTACTGCGCGGACGGGGCGCATCTGCTCCCGCGGCCCATCAGCCTGTGCCGGATCCATCCGGACCGGCTGGTCCTCGTGTACCGGGTGGCCGGTGCCGGGACGGAGATGTTTTCAAGACTTTCCGCCGGAGACGAACTGGACCTGATGGGACCGCTCGGAAACGGCTTTCCGGTCCGGGAGGGCCGGGCGCTCCTGATCGGAGGCGGCATCGGCCTGCCCCCGCTCGCGGCGCTGGCCCACGAGCTGCCGGGTCCGGTCACGGTCGCGGCCGGCTACCGGGACGGACATCTGTTCCTGACGGATGAATTCCCGGAGACGGCGCGACTGCTGATCGCGACCGAGGACGGGTCGGCCGGAACGCGCGGGAACGTGATGGACGCGATCCGCGCAAACGGCGCGGAGGCAGACGTGATCTACGCCTGCGGTCCCAAGCCGATGCTGCGCGCGGTGCAGCAGTACGCGCGCGAGACCGGGACGCCGGCCTGGCTGTCGCTCGAGGAGCATATGGCCTGCGGCGTCGGCGCGTGCCTCGGCTGCGTCTGCGAGACGGCCGGGATCGATGAACACAG
>CACXFD010000143.1 GCA_902766845.1 uncultured Lachnospiraceae bacterium
GCTGGGCGGAAGGAAACGTGAATTCGCTGGATCCGGTCAAGGGCCATATGCAGCTGTACATCGGCTCGGGCGTGGATATCACGGGCCAGTACCTGCTCTTTACCTGGGAAGTCATGATGACGGCCGGCGCGGAGGGAACGTTCGACTTTTCCTTCAACTTCAAGGAAGAGGACAGCCAATACCACTTCAGTGCCGATGAGATCCGCCTGGGCCTCAAATGGGGCGTCGAGCTGTACGGCGGCATCGGCTGCACGCTGGCCTCGGTCGGCGCGTACGGCGCGGCCACGCTCCAGTATCAGGAAGAGATGTACCCGAATCCGACGGCCGAGCATCTGATCCTGGCCGGCGAAGTGGGCCTGAAGGCAAAGCTGTTCGGCAAGGTGATCGCAAGCTTCACGATCATATCGGGCAGTCACGATTTCCTGGAAAAGAGCACGCTTGCGGACGGCTTCGGAACGGCCCTGTCCGCCGAGCAGCTGCGGGAGTGTTTTTACGCGAATGACTACGCGGACACCGTGGGCGTGGCAGTCGATGACACCGGTCAGGTCCGGTGGTTCGGCTCCGGCGCGGAGAACGCGGAGCTTTCGGATGAATGGACCGATGTACGGGACTTCTCGCACCTGCTCGCGTCGAATATCTATTCGGACAACCAGGTACAGATCGCCAACGTCGGCGGCCGGGCGCTGCCGATGATGGACATGATCTTCCTCGGAAACGACGCCTCCCGCGCCGCGGGGAACCGGTCGCGGCTGATGACGGCCTACTATGACCTCGCGAACGGCTTCATTGCGGATCCGGTGCCCGTCGCGGACGACGGGACCGCGGATTTCGATCCGTATCTGTATAACGATTCGGAGGGGCCCGCTTACCTCGTCTGGAAGAACGCGGTGGAGCCGCTGACCGCAGATATGACGTTTGCCCAGATCGCGGGGCGGACCGACATCGTCTTCTCCGAGTACCAGACCGGCAATTCGTGGTATGCCCCGACGCGGGTCACGAATCTGGCCGGGAGCGGACGGTTTGCGGCCCTGGCCCGCGTCTGCACGGGGAAGGACGGCAGCCCGGTCATCGTCTATTACACGAACAGCGTGGATGACCCGATGGGCCTCGGAGGAGAGCATGAGATCTTCCTCGCGCGGTTTAAGTCGGGCGAGTGGGTCTCCGAGAAGCTGACGGAGATCACCGGCGCGGTCACCGCGGTCGATGTGGCTCCGTTCGGCATGTACGATACGGTCGCCGTCAGCTATGAGCAGGACGGCAAGGCGGTCAGTGAGCTGTGGCAGAACGGCCGGAAGGCCTGGGAACGCAGCGGTGCGTCGAGCGCCCGCTTCGTCAGTGAGGGCAGCGGATCGATGCGCGCGGTCTGGTACGAGAACGGCAGGGTCTGGGGACGCGATTCGGCCGGCAACGTGAGCGCGGTGACCCCGGAAGATGTCACGATCCCGGCCGGCAGCTATGACATCTACGGACAGTTGGGCTCCGGCCCGGTGATGATCGTCAGCACCAGCCTGAAGGACACGAGCGGCAATGTGTTCGCGTATTACAGCGCGAACGGCGGCATCACCTGGGGCAAGGCGGACCTGACGCACGTAGAGAAGAACGCGGCCGTGTCGCATGTCTGCGCGGCTTTCACCAATGAGAAGGAACCGATCCTCGTCTACAGCGTGCAGGAATACCGGGTGAACGCGGACCTCGACCGGATGCTCGAGGACCCGGCTTCCTATCAGGGGAGCGGCCAGGCGCCCGGCAGCCTGCAGCTCGGAGACGACGGGCGCTTTACGGAGCTGCAGTCCGACCTCTACATCAAGGCGCGCCTGCTGAACCGGCACGCGGCGCTCGAGGCCGGCACGGCCCTGGATACCGACAGCGCGCGGCCCGGTCAGCCGCTGACATTCGATCTGACGATCCGCAATACGGGCCTGTATAACGTGGATCATGCGGTGATCCTGTGCGAAGGACGCAAGGTCGGCGAGCTGACCCAGACGATCAAGCCCGGCGAGACAGCCGTCGCGCAGGCGACCGTCACGGTGCCGGACCGTCCGGGAACCGAGCTTTCCTACCGCTTCGAGGTGTCGACGCGCGACGATCAGGAGCCC
Organism: uncultured Lachnospiraceae bacterium; assembly: GCA_902766845.1. Lineage (GTDB taxonomy): Bacteria > Bacillota > Clostridia > Lachnospirales > Lachnospiraceae > RUG11204. The sequence goes on from CACXFD010000143.1 coordinate 2,097, forward strand.
GAGAGCAGCCTGACGGTCGCGGTGGATCCCGGCCATCTGGAGGTGGCGGGGACCACGCATACCTTTGTGCTGGGACGGGAGTCGATCGCCTACAAGATCAAGAACTACGGCTACTCCGAGAAGCCGTTCCGCCTCGTCGTGCGGGACGACGCCCGGGACGTGACACTGTTCGAAAAGACGGACACCGTCATGTCCGGCGGGACCTATACCGGCAGCTATGACGCGCGGCAGGATCTGTTCGTGCGGGAGGGCTGCGAGAACGTGACGATGTATATCCTGTTCGGTGATGAACAGCCCGGCGATCCGGACATCTCGGTCAACCGGACCTTCAGCATCGTCCCGCTCGAGGAGATCTACGGACAGTCGATGGATCCGCTGGAATAAGGCGAAAAGCGGAAAGGCAAGCAGGGCGGCGGCCGGGGACCCGCCGCCGCCCTGCTTGACGGGA
>CACXFD010000144.1 GCA_902766845.1 uncultured Lachnospiraceae bacterium
ATATTCCTCGATAGCTCAATGGTAGAGCACTCGGCTGTTAACCGAGTTGTTGTAGGTTCGAGCCCTACTCGGGGAGCGCCGGATGCACCGTGAGTGCCTCTGTATGCATCGCGCGTCGCGGCACCGCCGCAGCGCCTACATGATCAGGCCCCATGGTCAAGCGGTTAAGACACCGCCCTTTCACGGCGGTAACATGGGTTCAAATCCCGTTGGGGTCACTTTCAGGCGACATCGCCAAGCGGTAAGGCAAAGGTCTGCAAAACCTTCATCGCCGGTTCGATTCCGGCTGTCGCCTCTCCAAGGAAGTCAGCATGGGCTGGCTTCCTTTTTTTGTACTCTCTTTTTATATCAGGAGACGATTTGTTCAAGATCTCGTCTTTGAACATGCCAATATTAGATCATAAAATGATTTTTGGGATCCGGCGGGTCAGGCACGGGCATACCGGTCCCGGGCCGGAGCGGGCCGATGCGCTGCAAGCCGCCGGGGGCGCGGCGCGGACGACGATCGACGCCTTTGTATGACCGGACGCCGCCGGCCGCACGGGCGGTTCGGAAAAAAGCCGGAAAATCGCGAAAAACCGCCAAAAATCGGCCCGAAACACCTTGACAAAACACAGGGAAAAGGTTATAAACATGTATGGCTGTTGTTCCGGACGGAACACAGCGATCATTACTTTATCAGGAGGATCAGATCATGAACAAGACTGAATTAGTCGCAGCGATCGCCGAGAAGGCTGAACTGTCCAAGAAAGATGCTGAGAAGGCCGTCAAGGCTTTTGTCGAAGTCGTTTCCTCTACCATGGCGAGCGGCGAGAAGGTCCAGGTCGTTGGTTTTGGTACGTTTGAAGTTTCTGAGAGAGCCGCTCGCACCGGCCGCAACCCCAGAACGAATAAGCCCATGAAGATCAAGGCGTCCAAGGCTCCGAAGTTCAAGGCCGGCAAGGCTCTGAAGGAGCAGGTCAACAAGAAGGTCTCCAAGAAGAAATAAGTCTGAATGAGACAGATGCTGCAGGGGTGCCGTACGGCACCCCTGTTTTTTACCGCGGCACGGTCCCGGCCGGGGTAAAGCAGGGCATTCGCCGCCTACGCGGCAGGGAAGGGAAGAAGCATGAGACTCGATAAATATCTGAAAGTGTCGCGGCTGATCAAGCGCCGCACGGTCGCGAACGAGGCCTGTGACGCGGGCCGCGTCAGCGTGAACGGGAAAGTGGCCAAAGCCTCTCAGGAGGTCAAGGCCGGTGACGTGCTCGAGATCCGCTTCGGCGATAAATCGGTCCGCGCAGAGATCCTGAGCGTGCAGGAGGTCGTGCGCAAGGAATCGGCCGCGGAGCTGTTCAAGTATCTGTGACGGCTCCTGCCTGACAGGGACGGCTGCCGCCTCGGTCTGTGACGGCTCCTGCCTGACAGGACGCTTGGCGCCGCTTCGGTCTGTGACGGCTCCTGCCTGACAGGACGCTTGGCGCCGCTTCGGTCTGTGACGGCTCCTGCCTGACAGGGACGGCTGCCGCCGCTTCGGTCCGCGGCGGTCTCCGCCCGGCGATGGCGGACGCGATGAAAAAAAGATTGAAATGCGCGGAAAAATGCGCTACACTATATCATAAGCTGGGAGAGGAGGCATACCGCTTTGACTAAGACGAGACGGAACCGCATGCGGAAGATACGCAGCCGCCTGGGAATCTATGCGATCGCGGCGGTGGCGCTCCTTCTGGTGCTGGTCCTTGGGATCCAGACGCTGAAGATGAAGCAGATGGAGAAGTCGTATCAGGATCAGCAGGCCCGGCTGGAACGCGAGATCGCTCAGGAAGAAGCCAAAAAACTGACCCTGGAAGATCAGCGGATCTATACCCAGACCAAGCAGTATATCGAGGAGCAGGCCCGTCTGAAGTTCGGACTGGTCATGCCGGACGAGATCCTGCTGAAGGGAACAGAGTAAGAGCAGGCCAGACAGTTCAGGCAGCCCCGGTGATCCGGGGCTGCTTTTTTGCAGCTTTTCGGCGGAATAGGTTTTCGGCGGAATAGGTTTTCGACGGAATGGGTTTTTGACGGAACGACTATTCGAAGGGGGCCGGTCGTGAGAGAAGAACTGACGGCACGCGTCAAACAGTATATGATCGAGCAGGGGATGGTGCGCTCCGGTGAGCGTGTTCTGCTGGCCCTGTCCGGCGGGGGCGATTCAGTCTGCCTGGTGCAGATCCTGTCGGCCCTGGCCGGCGAGATGGGGTATTCCCTGTTTGCGTTTCATGTCCACCACGGGATTCGCGGCGCCTCGGCGGATGCCGACGAGGCCTTCTGCGAAGCCTTCTGCCGGGAGAGGGGGATCCCTTTCCGCAGCGAACACGTGGATGTTCCGGGCGAGGCGGCCCGCTGCGGGACCGGGATCGAAGAGACGGCGCGGACCCTTCGGTACCGTGCGCTCGAAGCCGAGGCGGAGCGTATCGGTGCGCAGAGGATCGCGGCCGCGCATCATCTGGACGATCAGGCCGAGACCGTGCTCCTGCAGCTTGTGCGGGGGAGCGGGCTGTCCGGCCTGGCGGCGATGCGGCCGGTCACCGGGCGGATCATCCGGCCGCTTCTGGCCGTGCAGAAAGAGGAGATCCTTTCTTTCCTGCGGGAAGCGGGGCTTGCCTGGCGGGAGGATGAGACCAACGAGGATCTGTCGCTGGCCCGCAACCGCGTGCGCCTGGCCGTGATGCCGGAACTGAAAGCGGTCAACGCGCAGGCCGCGCGCCATCTGGCACAGGCCGCGGAAACGGCCGCCGAAGCGGCCGACTGGCTCGCGCAGGAGGCGGAAGCGTTCCTGGCACGGGAAGGTGTGCCGGTCCCGGTCTCGGCGCTCCGGGAAGCGCCGGCCGCGCTGCGGCGCGAGGTCCTGCGGCGCATGGCCCCGGAACATGGGAAGGACCTTGCGCGCGCCCATATACTGGCGGCGGAAAAGCTGCTGGACCAGCCGGTCGGACGGCGGATCGATCTGCCGGGCGGCGCCGTTTTCGTGCGGGAATATGAGACGCTTCGGTGCTGCCGCGGGACGGATCCGGACACGGTCCCGGCCGGCCGCATCGTCTGGGAAAGGCGTCCCTACCACGGGGAAAAGTTTCCCGAAAAGCGCTATACGAAATGGATGGATTATGATAGAATAGGTGCGGACATCGCTGTCCGGACGCGCCGCCGCGGGGACTGGTTCCTGCTGGCGGACGGGAGCCGGAAGAGCGTGAGCCGGTATATGATCGATGAAAAGATCCCTGCGCGGGATCGGGACCGCATCCTGCTGGTGACGGCCGGGAGCCATGTGCTCTGGATCGTCGGGCACCGCATGTGCGACGGGGTGAAGATCGGCCCGGATACGCGCGAGATCCTGGTCTGCAGGCTGCGGGAGGCAGAAGATGAGCAATCAGAAAGAAACCATTAAGGTCCTGCTTTCGGAGCAGGAGGTCGATCAGCGGATTCGCGAGGTCGCGGAAAAGATCAGTGCGGATTACGCGGGCAAAAGCGTCCATCTGATCTGCATCCTGAAGGGCGGCGCATTCTTTACCGTGGAACTGGCCAAGCGCCTGACCGTGCCGGTCTCGCTCGATTTCATGAGCGTCTCGAGCTACGGGAGCGATACGAAGTCCAGCGGGATCGTGCGGATCATCAAGGACCTGGACGAGCCGCTGCAGGGCAAAGACGTCCTGATCGTGGAGGACATCATCGACTCGGGCCGCACCCTGTATTATCTGATCGACGTGCTCAAGAAGCGCGAGCCCAACAGCATTCGGCTGTGCACGCTGCTGGACAAGCCGTCCCGGCGCGTCAAGGACGTCAAGGTGGATTACACCTGCTTTGACATCCCGGACCGGTTCGTGGTGGGCTACGGACTGGATTATGACCAGAAATACCGCAACCTGCCGTTCATCGGGGTCGTGGAATTCGAAGAAGGTCAGGAGGAAACGGATTGAAACAGCAGCAACGGGGCGTGCTCATCTATATCCTGCTGATGGCGGCGGTCCTGCTCACGGCGTTCTTCATGCGCCGCAGCCAGTCCACGCAGTCGCTGATGAGCCGTGAAGCCTTCGAAAAGGCCGTCACGGAAAAGACCGTTCAGACCGTCGTGATCGAGCCTTCCAAATATGTGCCCACGGGGCGCGTGTCGGTCCGGCTGACGACCGGCCAGACCGGGTCCCTCTATGTGAGCGACGTGCAGGAGGCGGAAGCGTTCCTGACGCAGAACGGGGTGGATTATACCACGGCCCCGGTCCGGGAGACGTCGCTTCTTCTGACCGTGGCCCTGCCGATCCTGCTCGGCATGATCATCATCGCCTTCATGACGGTGATGCTGACCAACCAGGCCATGCAGGGCGGGAGCGGCGGCCGGATGTCCAACTTCACGCGAAGCCGCGCCCAGCTCGCGCTCGACGCGGGCAAGATCACGTTCCGCAACGTCGCGGGCCTGCGGGAAGAAAAGGAAGAACTTGAGGAAGTCGTGGACTTCCTGCGCAACCCGGTCAAATATACCAAAGTCGGCGCGCGGATCCCGAAGGGCATCCTGCTCGTGGGCCCGCCCGGGACCGGCAAGACGCTGATGGCAAAAGCCATTGCCGGGGAAGCCGGCGTACCGTTCTTCAGCATCTCCGGCTCCGACTTCGTCGAGATGTTCGTCGGCGTCGGCGCCAGCCGTGTGCGCGACCTGTTTGCGGAAGCGAAAAAGAACACGCCCTGCATCGTCTTCATCGATGAGATCGACGCGGTGGCGCGCCGGCGCGGCAGCGGCCTCGGCGGCGGCCATGACGAGCGCGAGCAGACGCTGAACCAGCTGCTCGTGGAGATGGACGGGTTCGGCGTGAACGAGGGCATCATCGTGATGGCGGCCACCAACCGCGTGGACATCCTGGATCCGGCCATCCTGCGGCCCGGGCGCTTTGACCGGAAGATCGGCGTGGGCCGTCCGGACGTGCGCGGACGGGAAGAGATCCTGGCCGTGCATACTAAAGAGAAGCCGCTCGGGGACGATGTGGACCTGCATGAAGTCGCGCAGACCACGCCGGGCTTCACCGGCGCGGATCTCGAGAACCTGATGAACGAATCGGCCATCCTGGCCGCGCGCGAAGGGCGCGCCTTCATCCGTCAGGACGATATCCGGCGCTCCTTCATCAAAGTCGGCGTGGGCGCGGAGAAGCGCAGCCGGCTGGTCTCGGAGAAAGAGAAGCGGATCACCGCGTATCACGAATCCGGACACGCGATCCTGTTCCATGTGCTGCCGGATGTGGGCCCCGTGCACACGGTCTCGATCATCCCGACCGGCACCGGTGCAGCCGGCTATACGATGCCGCTGCCGGAGCAGGATGAGATGTTCCGGACCAAGGGACAGATGCTGCAGGAGATCATGGTGGATCTGGGCGGCCGCATCGCCGAGGAGCTGGTCTTTGACGATATCACGACCGGCGCGTCGCAGGATATCAAGCAGGCCACCGAACTGGCCCGCATGATGGTGACGCGGTACGGCATGTCGGAAAAGGTCGGCACCATCAATTACGAGACCGAGAGCGACGAGGTCTTCATCGGCCGGGAGCTGGCGCATGCGCGCAACTTCGGCGAGGACGTCGCGACGTCCATCGATGAAGAAGTCAAGCGCATCGTGGACAGCTGCTACGCAAAAGCGAAACAGCTGCTGACCGAGCACCGGGACGTGCTCGAACGGTCCGCGAAGCTGCTGATCGAAAAAGAAAAGATCGGGCGGGAGGAATTCGAAGCCCTGTTTACGGAAGAAGGCTGATCGGGGGAAACAGAAAAAGCGGTAAGGTTTTTGGTCAGGATGCATAAGCGCACAAGAGACTGTTCCGGCACGTTGCACAAAAACAAAAGCAACTATTTGTGAAGTTTGTGAAGCGTTTTGCGGAGACCCGTGCTATACTATGCATCGTAAACCCCCAATACCTTATCATTTGTTACACCCCTAAATGAAATACCTTCTCCAGAAAAAGGGCGCCCCTGTGGGACGTCCTTTTTCCGTATGTACGAAGAAACTGCCGGAAGGCGCGGGCCGGCCGGCAGCAGGAGAGAAGCGGCCGGGGGAAGTAAGCCGGCCGGCAGCAGGAGAGAAGCGGCCGGAGGAGTGAGCCGGCCGCATGCCAGAATGCCAGAACGGGAGAGATCTATGTACGATACCGACGAAACGCGCCGCAGCCTGTTTGCGGATTCCGTGTTTTCCGACGAGACCGACCAGTGCCGCACGCGAATCACGGACGGCCCGGACGGCGTTGCCGCGGTGCGGCTGCGCCTGCCGGCCGGGGAAGACGCGCAGGCGGTCCTGGTGCTCCTGCCGATCGACCCGTACCGGGAAGAGATGGCGGAGAGCGGGGCGGAGCCTTCCGGGGAAGACGCTTCGGAGGCCGTGGAGCCTTGCGGGGGAGCCGCATCGAATGCTGCGGAGCCTTCCGGGGAAAGCGTACCGGAGGCCGGAACGCGGCCGGATCCGGCCGGTCTGTCTTCCGGTGTGTGGGATCCGGTCCGGATCCCGATGCATCCGTCCCGTCCCGAGGGACGGTTCCTCTGGGTGGAGGCTGCGGTCCCGCTGTCCGTAAAGCGGATCTATTACCGGTTCGAGGTCGAGAGCTGCGGCAGCGTCTGGACGTATGACCGGCGCGGCCTGACGGACGGCCGCGTCGAGACCGAAGCCTTTTCGGTCCCGTTCGTGCTCTCCCCGGTACGCCGCGCGCCGGCGTGGGCGGAGGGCGCGGTCATGTATCAGATCTTTGTGGACCGCTTCCGCAACGGGGATCCGGGCAACGACGTCGTGACCGGTGAATTCCGGTACGAGGAAGGACAGTTCGTGGAACGGGCGCCGTGGGACAGCCCGGTCCGCAATCCCGACGTCAACCGCTTTTACGGCGGAGACCTGGCCGGCGTGATCGAGAAGCTCGGGTACCTGCAGGACCTCGGCGTGGACTGCCTCTATCTGAATCCGATCTTCGTATCCCCGTCCAACCACAAATACGACAGTCAGGATTACGAGCACGTGGATCCGCATTTCGGACGGATCGTGAACGACGGCACCGAGGAGATGTTCGAGCAGGCGGAGAGCCTGTCCGGCGGGAACCGGCTGTACCGGCAGCGTACGACGGATCCGGCCAACCTTGCGGCCAGCGACGAGATGCTCGTGAAGCTGATCGAAGAGGCGCACCGGCGCGGGATCCGCGTGATCCTGGACGGGGTGTTCAATCACTGCGGATCGTTCCATAAATGGATGGACCGGGAGGGGCTGTACAGGCCGGAGCCGAACGAAGCGGCAGAGAGCCCGGAAGGCGCGTATCACAGTGCGGACAGCCCGTACCGCGACTATTTCCGGTTCGAGCGCGACGAATGGCCTGAAAATGACAGCTACGAGGGCTGGTGGGGCTATCGGACGCTTCCGAAGCTGAATTACGAGGGCTCGAAGCAGCTGCAGGAGGAGATCCTGCGCATCGGCGAAAAATGGGTCTCCGCGCCCTACGGTGCGGACGGATGGCGGCTGGACGTGGCCGCGGACCTCGGGCATGACGCGGCGTTCAACCACCGCTTCTGGAAGAAGTTCCGCGAGCGCGTGCGCGCCGCGAACCCCGACGCCATCGTCCTGGCGGAACACTACGGCAACCCGCGTCCCTGGCTGACCGGGGGCGAGTGGGATACCGTGATGAATTACGACGCGTTCATGGAGCCGGTCAGCGACTTTCTGACCGGCATGGAAAAGCATTCCGATCAGATGCGCCCGGAGCGGATCGGGGACGCAGACCGGTTTTTTGACAGTCTGCGCCGGAACAGTGACCGACTGGGCGAGGATTCGCTGCTCTGCGCGATGAACGAACTGTCCAACCATGACCACTCCCGCTTCCTGACGCGGACGAACGGGCGCGTGCAGCGCCTGCACGACGGGGCGCCGTGGGAGGCGGAGCAGGGCGTGGACCGGGCCGTGTTCCGGCTGGCCGTGCTGCTGCAGTTCACGCTGCCGGGAGCGCCGACGATCTACTACGGGGACGAGGCCGGCCTGTGCGGGTTCACCGATCCCGATTCGCGCCGTCCGTTCCCTTGGGGCCATGAGGACTGGGAGATGGTGGACTATCACCGGAACCTGGCGCAGCTGCACCGCGGATCGCACGCGCTGCGCCGCGGATCGACGATGATCCTGGCGGCCGGCCGCGGAATCGCGGTCTTCGGACGGATGGACGCTTCGGAAGCCTGGATCACGGCCGTGAACCGCAGCGAGGAGGAACAGCTCGTGTCGATCCCGGCATGGCGGCTCGGCGGGGCGGACGGATCGGTCTACGAACGCGTACTGCGGACCGACCGGACCGGCTACAGCATCGGACGGGCCCGGATCGTCTGCGCCCACGGACAGCTCGAGACCGTGATGGCGCCCAAGAGCGGGATCCTGCTGCGGCGGATGTCGTAAGCGCCGGAGAGGCCGGCGCGGCCGCGCAAATGCCTTGAAAAACCGCTGCGGATATGCTACACTATAGCCGTTTTGAGACCGGACCGATGGGGTGCATCGGCGGAGGAACAGCCGAAAGGAGAAAAACATGAAAAAGCTTGTGCTGGTCAGACACGGGGAGAGCGAATGGAATAAGCTGAACCTGTTTACGGGCTGGACCGACGTGGACCTGAGCGAAAAAGGCCATGAAGAAGCCAAGAGCGCGGGACGCCTGCTCAAGGAGGAAGGGTATGACTTCGACGTCTGCTACACTTCCTACCTGAAGCGCGCGATCCATACGCTGAATCATATTCTGGATGAGATGGACCGTGCCTGGCTGCCGGTCGTCAAGACCTGGAAGCTGAACGAGCGCCATTACGGTGCCCTGCAGGGACTGAACAAGGCGGAGACCGCGGAAAAGTACGGCGAGGACCAGGTCAAGATCTGGCGCCGCAGCTTCGACGTCAAGCCCCCGGCGCTCGAGGATGACGACGAGCGCAGCGCCAAGAACCAGGCCATGTACCGTGACGTGGATCCGGCCTTCCTGCCGGCCAACGAGAGCCTGGAGACCACGATCGAGCGTGTGGTCCCGTACTTCAACGAAGTCATCAAGAAGGACATCATGGACGGCAAGCGCGTGATCATCGCGGCGCACGGCAACTCCCTGCGCGCGCTGGTCAAGTACTTCGACAACATGAGCAAGGAAGAGATCATCGGCGTGAACATCCCGACCGGCGTGCCGCTCGTGTATGAGTTCGACGATGAGATGAACGTGACCGGCCACTACTATCTCGGAGACCAGGAAGCCCTGAAGGCCAAGATGGAAGCTGTCGCGAACCAGGGCAAGGCGAAATAAGGAAAGGCAAAACAAGGAAGGGACGGAGCCTCGGATCCTTCCGAAAGCTGGGACCGGTGCAGAAGAGAAAAAGGAAGAACGCCCGCAGGAATGCGGGCGTTCTTTTTGGTATCCGACTGGCTGCTGCGTGGATCAGCGGTTGAACCGCTGAAGCAGGATCACGTTATCCCGGATATTGTCGATATGCTTGCCGAGGAGTTCCTGAGCTTTTGCCAGGTCTCCCTCCAGCATGGCGTTCACGATGTTCAGGTGCTCCACACGGGACAGAGCCAGACGGCTGGGTTTGCGGGCGGAGACGAAGCGAAGGCGTTCGACCTGCATATTCAGTGTATTGAGCATCTTGGAAAGATGGGAATTCCCGCTGTAGGAGACGATCATGCGATGCAGGGTACGGTCGGTATAAAAGAAGCGCTTTTCGTCTGTCAGGCCTTCGATCGCGATCAGTTCATCCCGCAGTGCTTCCAGGTCTTCCCGGGGGATGATCTTGATCGAAGTGCTGAGAGCGTGGGTCTCGAGAAGCTTGCGAAGGTCAAAGATCTCTTCGATATCCTGCGTCGTGGTCTCCGCGACGAACCAGCCCCGGTTGGGTATCCTTTTGACGAGGCCGTCATTCTCAAGGGCAACGAGAGCCTCGCGAATGGGCGTGCGGCTGCTGTTCAGCTGCTTTGTCAGGGCGTTTTCCGGAATCATATCTCCGGATTCGAGTTCCCCGCTCAGGATGCGGTTCAATATCAGATCATAGGCCTCCTTATCGCGGCCGTTCCATTTTCTTTTGTCATCCATGTGCGTAAAAACTCCAGCGAAGAATTGACGATGGGTCTGCGAAGACTCAACAAACTGACCCCATTATAGAGGAGCTCTCGAAAAAATGCAACCGGTAATAGCCCGGAATTGCTTTGTTTTTAACGAAAAAGCGTGAAAAGGGATGTCCGTTCCCGATGGGGAAAGAGGAAACGCTATTCGGCAGAAGACACAAAAAGACGAAGTGTGAATTGGTAAATAGTACTCTTGCCGAGGTAAGCCGGAGGGTGTAAAATTCAAATTGTCGACAGACGGTCGGCGATGCGTGCACTTTATATGTTCCCGAATATTCAGATCAATATTTCTTTACGGGGGAGCGCATGAAACAGATCAAGACAGATGTTTGCGTGATCGGCGGCGGATGCGCCGGGATCCGCGCGGCATATGAAGCCAAGAAGAGCCATCCGGAACTGGATGTGCTCGTTGTGGTGTCCGGAAAGATCACGGCCGGCGGCAGCAGCAATCTGATGGCCTCGGAAGCACTGGGCATCAACGCGCCGCTGAACCTGATGGGAGACGGTGATTCTCCGGATGTATATTTTGACGACATTTGCCGGACGGGCGGCGGCCTCCAGAATGATCATCTGTGCCGCATCATCGCAGATGAATCGAGCGACCGCATCCGCGAACTGATGGAGCTCGGCGTCGTATTTCACGGAAATGAGAACGGGCCGATCCAGCAGAAGCTTTCAGGCTGTACCAAAGCCAGATCGCTGACCTGCGGCGGGGATACGGGCCGTGAGATCGTGCGGGCCCTGCTGACCGCGGCCGTGGAACTTGGCGTCCGGGTCGAGGAAGGCCTTCGGATCCTGAAACTGATCAAAGATGAAAACGGACGAGTGACCGGCGCGGCCGGCCTCGCAGGTGACGGGGAAGAGACCGTCGTCTGCGCCGGAGCCACGGTCCTGGCAACCGGCGGTGCGGGCCGCATCTTCAGTAAAAACGTGAATCCGCCGACCCAGATGGGCGACGGGTGGGCCATGGCGTTCGAGGCCGGCTGTACGTTTGCGAATATGGAATTCTTCCAGGTGGGCCCGGCTGTCATGAAGCCGCATATGATGTTTATCATCCACAGCCATATGTGGCGGCTGCATCCGGTGATGACGAATGCTCTGCACGAGGAGTTCCTCGGAAGGTACTGCGAGGGTGTTTCCGAGGAGGAGGCGCTGCGGCTGAAGGCTATGTCGTATCCGTTTTCAGTCCGTACGGACGCAAAGTATGTCGACATCGCCATGTTCAAGGAGATCACCGAAGGCCGGGGAACCGAAAACGGGGGCGTTTTCTTTGATGTGACACATGTGCCGAAGGAAACGCTCGAAGAAAAGGCGCCGATCACGTACGAAACGATCCTGCGTGCCGGCGCGGACCTTTCCAGGGATATCATCGAGGTCGGACTGGTGGTCCAGAACTTCAACGGCGGTGTGGAGATCGACGAGAACGGATATACCGGAGTCCCCGGACTCTATGCCTGCGGCGAGATCACCGGCGGTGTGCACGGTTCGGACCGGCCGGGCGGGAACAACCTGACAGACACGCAGGTCTTCGGCTATCGCGCCGGCCGTGCCGCGGCGGAATGTGCCGCGGCTGCAAGCGACGCAGACTTCTCTGCGGACCGGCTGAACTTCGTTCTGGAAGCGGATGAAGAAGAGCAGCAGAAGATCCGGGAGAGCGAAGAACTGTTCTACCGTTACCTGACGATCGTGCGGACGGCGGAGGGGATCGGGAAGGTCAAAGCCTTCATAAAGGAAAATGACCGGGAAGGCATCAGCCTTCAGCTTCGGAATCGTCTGCTGGTGGCCGGACTGCTGGCGGCCGCGGAAGAAGCGCGGACGGAGAGCCGCGGAACGCATTATCGGGAAGACTGTCCCGAAACGGATCCGGCCTGGAACCGTACGATCCGGCTGACGCGGGACGAAAACGGGGGTATCAGGGTCATCTGAACAGACCCTGATCAAATAAAAGGAGGAAGGTTATGAAGAAAAAACTGTTGTGTTGTGTGCTGGTGGCAGTTCTTGCCATCTCGCTGCTGACAGGGTGCGGTTCTTCCGGTCCCAAGGATCAGACCAAGCCGTCGACGCAGCCGAAGGTCTATTCGCTCGCTTCCGCATCGCTGGGCGGCACCTACTACATCGTGGGCACCGGCGTGGCGGACGTAATCACGAAGGCAGATAACAATCTGACGGTCAACAGCGTGACCGCGCAGGGCTCTGCCGGCAACCCGCTGCTGATCAAGAGCGGCGAAGCCGAGCTCGTCATGACCAACTATCTGTCCGGATCCAAGGCCATCAAGGGCGAGGGAAACTATGAAGAGCCCATCAAACTGGCCGGTATCTGCCCGCTGCAGTACAGCATCATCCAGTTCTTTACCTTTGCGAACAGCAATATCAATTCGATCGCTGATCTGAAGGGCAAGAACGTCGCGATCGGCCCGGCCGGCGGCGGCGGCGCTCTCCTGGTGGAGTCCCTGCTTCCGTACTGGGGCCTGTCTCTGAATGACATCAACGTCAGCTATATCTCCTACGCGGATGGCACCGATGCCCTGAAAGACGGCAAGGTCGATATGAACGTCCCTCACGGCGCTCCGCCTCTGGAGACGGTCTCCAGCATTGCCGAGACCAACGCGATCAAGATCATCAGCATGGAAGATGACATCGTCGACAAGGTCATCGCGGACTATCCGTCCTATTCGAAGACCAAGATCAAGGCCGGCACCTATAAGGGCGTCGATCAGGATGTGACTTCCGTCGGTATCCAGGATATCCTGGTCTGCAACGCGGATCTGTCGGAGGACGAAGTCTACGAGATCACGAAGGCGATCTGGGAAGGCATCGAAGGCCTGAGGCAGATCCATCCGTCGCTGGCGGAGATGACGTTCGAGGGTTACAAGGATTCGGTGGTGCCGCTTCATCCCGGCGCCAAGAGATTCTACGACGAGAAGGGTATAAAGTATGAATAATGAACGTGACAATGGCTTGATGGAAGATGCGGCGCAGGTCTCGCAGGAGATCGGCGAAGCGGCTGCGGAGGTGGCCGTGGAAACGGCCGCCGAAACGGCTGCCGAGGCCGCTGCATCCGACATGGCTGCGGAAACTGTACCGCAGACGGCCATTGACGCGGACACCGATGTCCGGGCAGGCGCCGAACAGGCGCCTGCCCTTGGCAAACGGAAAAAGAAGAAGGAAAAGGAAGTCGTCGTCGCAAAGCGCGAACTGACCGGCATTCCGTTCATCATCATGACCGTGATCTGCGTTTTCGGCGTGCTCTATCACCTGTGGGTGGGCGCTCTGGCTACGCAGTCTGCGCTGCAGA
>CACXFD010000145.1 GCA_902766845.1 uncultured Lachnospiraceae bacterium
CCTCCACGCTGGCCGCGTACGCGTTCTCGCGCTTCAAGTTCGCGGGCCGCAAGTTCCTGATGGGACTGTTCCTGAGCAATAACATGTTCCCGACCGTGCTGCTGCTGATCCCGCTGTATCAGATCATGCGCCGGCTGGGCATCCTGTATACGCCGGCCGCCCTGGTCGTGTCGTATACCACGTTCACGATTCCGTTCTCGGTTTGGCTGCTTCAGGGCTTCATCAATGACCTGCCGATGTCCCTCGAGGAAGCGGCCCTCGTGGACGGATGCAACCGCGCGACGGCATTCATGCGGATCATCCTTCCGATCCTGACGCCGTGCCTGGTCGCGACGGGCGTGTATATCTTCATGCAGTCGTGGAATGAATACACGTTCGCGGTCATGTTCACGAATAACGCCACGCGCACCATCCCGATCGCGCTGCAGAGCCTGATCGGCGAGATGGGCGTGCAGTGGGATATCCTGACGGCCGGCGGCATCGTGACCATCATCCCGGTCTGCATCATGTTCTTCTTCGCGCAGAAGAGACTGGTCGCCGGTCTGACCGCCGGCGCCGTAAAGGGCTGATATACAGCTTGTCCCGCATCGCTGCCGGGAGGTCGGCTTTTCCAGCCGGTCTCCCGGCAGACGGGCGCTTACGGGTACCTGAACGTTCTCATGTGTTTTACAGCATAGGGCTGTGAACGATAAACCAAGGAGGTTTGGAAACTATGGATTACGCGAAAAAAGCGACAGAGATCCGGGCAGAGATCATCAAGATGCTGTATGCCTGCCAGTCGGGTCATCCCGGCGGATCGCTGTCCTGCGTAGAAATGCTGATGACGCTCTACTATAAGGTCATGAAGAACCTGGATCCGAAGGATCCCCACAAGGCTGACCGTGACCGTTTCGTCTTCAGTAAGGGACATGCCTGCCCCACCCAGTATGCTATTCTGGCGGATCTCGGCTACTTCCCGAAGGAGGATCTGGCCCATCTGCGTCAGATCGACAGCCATCTGCAGGGCCATCCGGATATGACCAAGACCCCGGGCGTGGACTGCAACGCGGGTTCCCTGGGCCAGGGCGCGTCCATCGCGGCCGGCATGGCGCTGGCGGCCAAGCACATCGGTGCGGATTACAAGGTCTACTCCGTCCTCGGCGACGGCGAGTGCCAGGAGGGCCTGATCTGGGAAGCGGCCATGAGCGCTGCCCATTATAAGCTGGATAACCTGATCTTCCTGCTGGATCACAACGGACTGCAGATCGACGGCTCCAATGACGAAGTCATGAGCCTCGGCGACATCTGCAAGAAGTTCGAAGCGTTCGGCTGGGCCGTGGAAAAGGTGGACGGCCATGACATGGACGCCATCGAGGCTGCCTGCCATAACCTGGTCCCCGGCAAGCCCAAGTTCATCTGCTGCGAGACCGTCAAGGGCAAGGGCGTGTCCTTCATGGAGAACCAGTACGGCTGGCACGGCAAGGTCATGTCTCAGCAGGATTATGAAGCGGCTATGAAAGAACTGGAGGTGGAGTAAATATGGCTAAGTCTTTGCGTGTCGCCTATGGTGAGGCTCTGCAGGAGCTGGGCGAAAAGTACCCCAACGTCGTTGCGATGGACGCGGACCTGGCCGGCGCGACCATGTCCGGTATGTTCAAGGCCAAGTTCCCGGATCGTTTCTACGATTTCGGCATCGCGGAAGCCAATATGGTCTGCGAAGCGGCCGGCTTTGCCCACACCGGGCTGATGCCGTTCGTCAGCACGTTCGCGCTGTTCGGCGCGGGCCGTGCCTTTGAGCAGATCCGCAACTCTGTCTGCTACGTGAACGCGAACGTCAAGTTCGGTCTGTCCCATTCCGGTCTGTGCGTCGGTGAGGACGGCGGTTCCCATCAGTCGATCGAGGATATCTCCCTGATGCGTTCCCTGCCTCATATGACGGTCCTGGTCCCCTGCGACCCGATCGAGATGAAGAAGGCCGTCTTTGCCGCGGCGGAGATCAACGGCCCGGTCTACATCCGTGTGGCCCGTCCCGTGGTGGAAGACATCACGAAGGAAGATGATCCGTTCGAAGTCGGCAAGGCCAATGTCCTGAAAGAGGGCAAGGACGTGGCGATCTTCGCGACCGGTCTGATGGTGTCCCGCGCCCTGAAGGCGGCGGAGATGCTGGAGGCGGAAGGCATTTCCGCGGCGGTCGTGAACTTCCACACCATCAAGCCCATCGATAAGGAGACCATCCTCCGCTATGCGAACTCCGTCAAGGGCATCGTGACCGCGGAAGAGCATACCGTGATCGGCGGCCTCGGCAGCGCCGTGGCGGAAGTCATGGCCGGCAACGGCACCGCGAAGTTCGCGATGGTCGGCATCCAGGATAAGTTCGGCAAGTCCGGCAAGCCGGAGCAGCTGTTCGAAGCCTACGGCCTGACCGCGGAAAACATCGTCAAGAACGCGAAGTCCTTCCTGTAAGGCTTCGCCCGTCAGCTGAAAAACTGCCGCTTCGGAACGGTCCGGGGCGGCAGCTTTCTGTGCGTCAGCCCGCTTCGGGCGGGGACGCGCCTATAAGGAATCATGTGCCGGAGACGGCGGACGCCCGCGCGTCCGGACGGACCCGGAAGAAAGAAGGAAAAGAACATGCAGAAGATCTTATCGTATGAGTGCGACGCCGCGGGCATGACCCGTGTCTACGAGAATCCGAAGTGGATGATCGGCATCAAGAACTGGAAGCCCGCCAACGACATCACCGGTCTGGACTGCCTGGAACGCCATAACAAGACCGATGAGCTGTTCGTGCTCGTGAACGGAAAATGCACGCTGCTGTACGCCAACGAGACCGAAAACGGCCTTCAGATCGACAAGGTGGAGATGGAGCCCTTCAAGGTCTACAACATCCCGCAGAGCCTGTGGCACAACACCGTGACCCAGAAGGATACCAAGATGATCCTGATCGAGGACGTGTCCACGAGCAACGAGAACTCCGATGTCCTGCAGCTGACGCCTGAGCAGATCAAGGAAGTGCAGGATCTGGTCGGCTGGCTTTGATCCGCATGGACACGAGCCGTCATTCGATACTCTATATTTGCACGGATCCCGGTGTGAAGGCGCGCCGGGATCTGTTTGCACGCCTGCAGGGCATGTACGCGGTCTCGGAGGGGATGGCGGCGCCGGATGAACTGGCGCAGGCCCAGCTCCTGAAGACGCCGAACGGCAAACCGTACCTGGAGCGCGAGGCGCAGACCTCGGTCTCGATCACGCACAGCGCGGGCCTGTACGGGGCCGCGTTCAGCGACGGCCTGATCGGCGTGGATATCCAGAAGAAGATCGGGGAGACCGGCGGGAGCGTGTCGGACCCGGAGCGGGTCGCGGACCGCGTCTTTCATCCGATCGATGTGCGCTGGATGAAGGACGGAGATGTCCGTACCCGATTCTTCTTCCTGTGGACCGCGTTCGAAGCGTACGCGAAGTTTACCGGTGACGGGATCTTTACCCGGAACCGGCCCATCGTGCATCCGTCCTGGGAGGAGTTCCCGGGGCTTCACGTCGTGACCGGAGAACCGGAAGAGGACCTTCCGGAGATCCACGGCTGCATGTGGCTCCGGTACGGCGTCGTTTTTACTTCGATCTGGCTGGAAGACGAGTTCGTCTGCACCTGCGTGTCCGAGCGTCCGCTGGACAAGATCGTATTCGCTGACTGAGCCGGCTCGTTTTATGCCGGCTCTGTTTTTTTATCTTCGGGAGTGACCATGACACAGCTCATACTGGAAGATATCGTCAAAAGCTTCGGGAAGAAGGAGGTCCTGCGGGGCGCTTCGTTCCCGTTTGAAAAAGGAAAGATCTACGGACTGCTCGGACGAAACGGCGCCGGCAAGACCACGCTGTTCAACTGCATCTCGGGCGAGATCCCGGCGGACGGAGGGACCATCCGTCTGATGGAGGACGGGCAGGACGTGTATGATCCGGACAAGATCGGCTTTTCGTTCGCGGAGCCGGTCCTGCCGGAGTTTTTGACCGGCTACGAGTATCTGCGGTTCTTCACGGACATCCACCGCGGGCAGCGGGCCGATATCGGCACGCCCGAGGAGTATTTCCGGCTGATCCGCATCGCGGAGGAGGATCAGCACCGGCTGATCCGGAACTATTCTCAGGGCATGAAGAACAAGCTCCAGATCGTGAGCCTGCTGATCGCGCGTCCGCCGGTCCTTCTGCTGGATGAGCCGCTGACGTCGTTCGACGTCGTGGTCGCGCATGAGATGAAGGAGATCCTGGTCCGGATGAAGCAGGACCATATCATCCTGTTCTCGACGCATATCCTGCAGATCGCCGCGGACATCTGCGACGAGGTGGTCATGCTGCACGGCGGGAAACTGACCGGCCTGGACAGCGAGCAGATCCGCCGTCCGGATTTCGAGGAGCAGGTGGTCCGCCTGCTGACGGAGGAGGAGACATGACCGCCCTGCTGCGCCTGCGCGGCGTGATCGCGTTCCATGAACGGGCCAACCAGATGATCTGGTACCTGACGCGCCTGCCGTTGGTCGGAAAGCATATCCCTGAGAGCCTGTACCGCGCCGGCGCGCTCAAGACCGTTCTCGCGGTCCTCGGCATGGTCTTCGGAGCCGGCTGGACGCTGCTGCGCAAGGCTTTTTACTGCGCCGTGATGCTGGTGATGCCGGCGGGCCTGACCGCGGTCTCGCGGTGGCAGGACCTGCCGCTGCTGTTTTCGAACGCCGTGGACATCGACATGTGGA
>CACXFD010000146.1 GCA_902766845.1 uncultured Lachnospiraceae bacterium
TCGAGTGGAGCCCGTCGCGCACCGGCCTGATCAACCCGGTCGCAGTTTTCGATCCGGTTGAGCTGGAGGGGACCACGGTCAGCCGCGCGAGCGTCCATAACGTCAGCATCCTGCGGGCCCTTTCGCTCGGGATCGGGGACCGGATCACGGTCTACAAGGCCAATATGATCATTCCGCAGATCGCGGAGAACCTGACGCGGAGCGGGACATGCGAACCGCCGTCCGCCTGTCCGGTCTGCGGCGGAAAGACCGAGATCACGGGACAGAACGACGCACTGAGCCTGTATTGCACAAATCCCGACTGCGACGCGAAACGGATCGGCAGCTATGCCCATGCGGCCGGCCGCGACGCGCTGAACATCGAGGGGCTCAGCGAAGCCACGCTCGAGCGCCTGGTGGACGCGGGGCTGATCCACTCTTATGCGGATCTGTTCCGGCTGTCGGAGCACCGGGACGCGATCACGCGGATGGAGGGCTTCGGAGACCGGTCGTTCGAAAAGCTGACCGCGGCGGCGGACGCGGCGCGCCGCACCACGCCGGCCCGGCTGCTGTACGCGCTCGGGATCCCCGGCATCGGCCTGTCCAACGCGAAGGCGCTCTGTCAGGCGTTTGACGACGACCTGGACCGGCTGCTTTCGGCCGGGGAGGAAGAACTCGCGCAGGTGGCGGGAATCGGAGCGGTGCTGGCCGGCAACGTGACCGCGTTCTTTGCGAAGGAGCGGAACCGGGAAGAGCTGGCACAGCTCCTGTCCGTCACCGAGCCGGTCCGTGAGGAGCGGCGCAGCATAGAGGGGCTGGCCGGAAAGACGTTTGTCGTGACCGGGAGCCTGAACACGTTCGAGAACCGCGGCGCGCTCAAGGCGGCCATCGAGGCGGCCGGCGGGAAAGTGGCCGGCTCGGTGAGCGCGAAGACCGATTATCTGATCAATAACGACCCGGCCAGCGGATCCTCCAAGAACCGCGCGGCCCGGGAACTCGGGATCCCGATCCTGACCGAGGAGGAGATCCGGGCCATGCTGGGACTCTGAGCCCGGCCGGGACCGCGCCGTCCGCAGACGCGGAAGCAGCGGCGCCCATCGAAGTATTCCAGAAGGAGACATGATCCGTTATGCCGATCAAAGTACAGAAAGACCTGCCGGCCAGAGCCATCCTGGAGGCGGAGAACATTTTCGTGATGGATGAGGAGCGCGCGCTCGGACAGGACATCCGGCCGCTCGAGATCGTCATCCTGAACCTGATGCCGCTGAAGGAGGAGACGGAGACGCAGCTGCTGCGGATCCTTTCGAACTCCCCGCTTCAGGTGAACGTGACGTTTCTGATGCTGTCCACGCACGAGGCGCGTCACACATCCGCGAACCACCTGAACCAGTTCTATGTGGAGTTCTCCGAGATCCGCGGACGGCGCTTTGACGGCATGATCATCACCGGGGCCCCGGTCGAGCAGCTCCCGTTCGAGGACGTGGATTACTGGCCGGAACTGTGCACGATCATGGACTGGACAACGACGCATGTCACGAGCACGATCCACATTTGCTGGGGCGCGCAGGCCGGCATCTACCATCATTACGGCGTTCCGAAATACGATCTTCCGAAAAAACTGTCGGGCGTGTACGAACACCGGCTGCTGCATCGCCGCGTGCCGCTCGTGCGTTCGTTCGACGACCGGTTCCTGGCTCCGCATTCGCGCTATACCACGGTCCGGCGGGAAGACGTGGCGGCCTGTGAGGATCTCGAGATCCTGGCGGAATCGGACGAGGCCGGCGTCTATCTGGTCCAGAGCCATGACGGCCGGCGCGTCTTCATCTTCGGGCATCCGGAGTATGACCGCGTAACGCTCGATCAGGAATACCGGCGGGATCTGGCGAAGGGGATCGGCCCGTCGATTCCGGTACGCTATTATGAGAACGACGATCCCGACACCCGGCCGCTCCTGTCTTGGCGGAGCCATTCCGGCCTGCTCTACAGCAACTGGCTCAACTATTACGTCTATCAGGAGACGCCGTACGAACTGTGATCTTCCGGCGGGAGCCGGACGACCTGACCGTACAGGAAACAGAATGAAACAGAGGTGAACGGCCGATGGACCGTCTGATCGCGACGACGCTCGTGCACATTCGGAAGGAGAACGGCATCCTGATGATGCACCGCGTCAAAAAGAAGCATGACATCAACCACGACAAGTGGATCGGCGTGGGCGGCAAGCTGGAGGCCGGAGAGAGCCCGGAGGAATGCGCGCGCCGCGAGATGTTTGAAGAGACCGGCCTGACGGCCCGGAACCTGATCTACCGCGGCCTGCTGACGTTCCTGAGCGATCAGGACGACGATGAATTGATCTTCCTGTATGACGTGACCTCGTTCGAGGGGCAGGTCAGGGAGTGCGAAGAGGGCGTGCTCGAATGGGTCCCCGAGGAAAAGATCGGTGACCTGCCGATCTGGGAAGGGGACAAGCTGATGTTCCGCTATTTGCGCGAATGTCCGGGCCCGTTCTCCCTGAAGCTTTCCTACCGCGGAGATGAGCTGGTCCTTGCCCGGGAGACGTATCCGCAGGAGCGGGACCTGCTCGCGTGAAGATTCGGCCGTGCGGGGGGACGCTTCCCGGAAAAAGAAGTGCCGGCCTCGAACGGAGGCCGCAACAGCGGCCGGACAGCGGCCGGCTGCAAGGACCGGCCCGGTGTAAAGAAAAAACACTTGACAGATAAGACGCCTTGTCGTACAATGCTCTTCGGCAGTCCGTGCGGGGCGTCTTTTCCTGTCCCGCAAATCCGTTTCCGGTGAGGCGCGTCGTGGAAGACTTTGTTCGTCAGACATTATTATATGATCTGTACGGAGACCTGCTGACTCCGCATCAGCGGGCCGTCTACGAGGCGGTCACATTTGAAGACCTGTCGCTCTCGGAGGCGGCGCAGCAGTACGGGATCAGCCGGCAGGGCGTACATGACCTGGTCCGCCGCGTGGATAAGATCCTGGGCGGATATGAAGACAAGCTCCATCTGGTGGACCGGCTGCTGTCCGCGCGGGAGTGTGCGCGGCAGATCCGCGAATCGGTGCGGAAGATGGAGGCTGCGGGACCCGCGCAGCGGGAAGAACTGGACCGGCTCCTGGAACAGACGGACCGGCTCGCGGAGCTGATCTGACGGATATGCACGCGAAACGGACCGGACGGCCTGCGCGGCCGGAAAGAGGAAGATCACATGGCGTTCGAATCGCTTTCGGATAAACTTCAGAACGTATTCAAGACGCTGCGCGGCAAAGGCCGCCTGACGGAGGCGGACGTCCATACCGCCATGAAGGAAGTCAAGATGGCCCTTCTGGAGGCGGACGTTTCGTTCAAGATCGTCAAACAGTTCACGCGCACCGTGGAGGAGCGGGCCATCGGAGCGGATGTGCTCGGAAGCCTGACGCCCGGCCAGACCGTCATCAAGATCGTGAATGAAGAACTCACGCGCCTGATGGGGTCGGAGAACACGGAGCTTCAGCTGAATCCGGGCATGGCCCTGACCGTCATCATGATGATGGGCCTGCAGGGCGCCGGCAAGACCACGACGGCCGCCAAACTGGCCGGCCAGCTCAAGGCCAAAGGAAAGAAGCCCCTGCTCGTCGCGTGCGACGTATACCGTCCGGCCGCCATCAAACAGCTCGAGGTGAACGCGGAACGCGTCGGCGTGCCGGTCTTTACGATGGGAGACCAGAATTCGCCGGTCGACATCGCCCGCGCCGCCTGTGAGCACGCGCGCAAGAACAGCATGAACGTGGTCCTGCTGGATACGGCCGGCCGCCTGCACGTGGATGAAGACATGATGGAGGAGCTCCGGCGCATCCGGGAAGCCGTAACGGTGGATCAGACCATCCTCGTGGTGGACGCCATGACCGGACAGGACGCGGTGAACGTGGCCAAGCAGTTCCAGGACCAGATCGGCATCAGCGGCGTGATCCTGACGAAACTGGACGGTGACACCCGCGGCGGCGCAGCCCTGTCCATCCGCGCGGTCACGGACCGCCCGATTCTCTACGTCGGCATGGGAGAAAAGCTCACGGATCTCGAGCCGTTCTATCCGGACCGGATGGCCGGACGGATCCTCGGCATGGGAGACGTGCTGACGCTGATCGACCGCGTCAGTTCGGAGATCGACGAAGACCAGGCCCGCCGCACCGAGCGCAAGATGCGAAAGGGAGAACTGGACTTCAACGATTATCTCGAGCAGATGCAGCAGATGAAGAAGATGGGCGGGCTGACGTCGCTTCTCGGCATGCTGCCGGGCATGGGCCAGCTCAAGGGCCTCGATCAGATCGACGACTCCGCCTTGAAACGGGTGGAGAGCATCATCTACTCCATGACGAAGGAAGAACGCGCGAACCCGTCGATCCTGAATCCTTCGCGCAAGAGCCGGATCGCCCGCGGCGCCGGCATGGATATCGCAGAGGTCAACCGCTTCATCAAGCAGTTCGAACAGAGCAAGAAGATGATGAAGCAGATGATGGGAAATATGGGAAAACGCGGCGGCCGCGGCCTGTTCGGCGGCCGGGGCGGCTTTCCGTTCTGAACCGGTCAAAAGTGGACGCGAACACGACGGTCACACTTTAGATACATCAAAACATTAAATTTTCGGAGGTAACACAACATGGCTGTCAAGATCAGACTGAAGAGAATGGGTCAGAAGAAAGCGCCTTTCTACCGCGTGGTCGTTGCGGACGCCCGCTCGCCCCGTGACGGACGCTTCATCGAAGAGATCGGTTACTATGATCCCACCAAGGATCCGAGCGTGATCAAGATCGACGCGGAACTTGCGAAAAAGTGGCTGGACAACGGTGCCCAGCCGACGGAAACGGTTGGAAAGCTGCTGAAGATCGCCGGTATCGAGAAGTAAGATCGGAGGTCCTGTTTTGAAGGAGTTGATTGAAACGATCGCCCGTTCCCTGGTGGATCATCCGGAAGAAGTCGAGGTCCTCGAGACCGTCGATGAACACGAGATCCGCCTGGAACTCAAGGTGGCTCCCTCGGACATGGGAAAGGTGATCGGAAAACAGGGTCGGATCGCGAAGGCTATTCGGGCCGTCCTCAAGGCGGCCTCGGCCAAGGAAGAGCGCAAGGTCTTCCTGGACATTCAGTAAACAGGCGCGCACGGGGCGCCCGGCGCAGGAATGCGGCGGCGCCCTGCGCAGACAGAGCCCCGGCGTGCCGGGGCTTGCTTTTTCATCTGCCTCATGAAACGGAGGAACGGTCATGCCGGAACAGAAACTCAGGGTGGGCATCATCACGACCACGCACGGCGTGCGCGGGGACGTGAAGGTGTTCCCGACAACGGATGATATCGAGCGCTTCCGCGATCTGAAAAAGGTCACGGTCACGGACGGCAGACGGACGCTGGAGACCGAGGTCGAGCATGTGAAATACGTCGGGAACGTCCCGGTCCTGAAGCTCAAAGGCCTGGACGATATGGATGCGGCCGCGCTCTGGCGTCAGGCGGACATCTATGTGGACCGGGCGGACGCGGTGCCGCTCGGGGAGAATGAGAACTACGTCGGAGACGTGATCGGCCTGCGCGTGGTCGGAGACGACGGGACGGAGTACGGTACGGTCCGTGATATCATGGAGACCGGCGCGAACGACGTCTATGTGGTGGACTGGGACGGAAAAGAACTGCTGCTGCCGTCGATCCCTTCCTGCATCCTGGAAGTGAACGTGGAAGAAGGCTTCGTGAGGGTGCACATGCTCCCGGGCCTTCTGGACCTGTAAACGGAGGGACAGACGTGAATTTTCATATACTGACACGGTTCCCGGACATGGTGGAGCAGGGACTGTCGGCGAGCATCCTCGGACGTGCCGAGCAGGCCGGCCTGATCTCGGTACACGCGGTCAATATCCGGGATTATACCGAAGACAGGCACCTGCATGTGGATGATTATCCGTACGGCGGAGGCGCGGGCATGGTCATGCAGCCCGGACCGGTCGTAAAGGCGGTCCGCAGCGTGCAGGAGAAGTTGGACCGTCCCGCGCGAGTGATCTACCTTTCACCGCAGGGAAAGACGTTTTCCCAGCCGATGGCGCGGGAACTGGCGCGGGAAGAAGACCTGATCCTGCTGTGCGGCCATTACGAGGGGCTGGATGAGCGCGCGATCGAACTGGTCGTGACCGAGCAGGTCTCGATCGGCGATTACGTGCTGACCGGCGGGGAACTGGCGGCCATGGTCATGGTGGACGCGATCGCCCGCATGGTCCCCGGCGTGCTCACCAATTCGGAGAGCGCGGAGGAAGAGAGCTTCATGCAGGGGCTGCTCGAATATCCGCAGTATACGCGGCCGGAAGTCTTCGAAGGAAAAGCCGTTCCCGAAGTCCTGCTGTCAGGTCATCACGCGAACATCGCGGCCTGGCGGCGCCGGGAATCGCTGCGGCGCACGCTCGCGGCGCGGCCCGAACTGCTGGACCGGGCGGAACTGTCGAAAAAGGACCGGGCGTGGCTCGATGAGCTGAGACGGGAGATGTCCGGACCGGACGGCGGGGACACCTGAGGAGCCGGACCGGAGCGTGGAAAAGAAAAAAGACCTGAAAGAATCGGTTTGCGGCCGGAGCTTTCAGGTCTTTTTCAGGTTGGGCGCATATAAAGAAGGCGTACCGAAAAGAAAGCATGCGCCGCGGCCGTGCTGCCGGCCCGGCGGAGCAGACCGATCTCGGAAGGAAAGAACGGAGGAGAAAACGATGAGCTGCGCCAATGATTCGATCGCCGTGATGCAGCGGATCGAACTCAAATATCTGATGGACGCGGAACAGACCCGCATCGTGCGGGAGGGCCTGCGGGGCCACATGGCTGTGGATCAGTACGGCCTGACGTCGATCGCGTCTCTCTATTACGATACGCCCGACCACCGGCTGATCCGGCAGAGCCTGGAAAAGCCTGCTTTCAAGGAAAAGATCCGGCTGCGGTCCTACGGACCGGCCACGGATACCACGCCCGCGTTTCTCGAGCTCAAGCGCAAAGCGTTCAGCATCGTCTATAAGCGCCGGGTGCAGACCACGGTCCCGGAAGTGCAGCGGTTCATGGCCGGGAAGGCGGACGCCCCGGGCGACGGCCAGATCGACCGTGAGATCGAGTATTTCCGTGACCTGTACGGTGATCTGAGACCGTCCTGCCTGATCATTTACGACCGAACGGCCTACTTTGAGCCGGAAGGCGACCTGCGGCTGACGATCGACGCCGCCCCGCGTTACCGGATGCGGGATCTGGAGCTGACGAAGCCGTATGCCGGGGCGCCGCTTCTGCCTGAGGGATGGACGATCCTCGAGATCAAGGTCCAGGACGCGCTGCCGCTGTGGCTCAGCGGTCTGATCGACCGGGCCGGCGTGCGCAAAACGAGTTTTTCCAAATACGGAGAGGCCTATCGTCAGCAGCTCCTCCGCCTTCAGCAGAACATGAGAGAAAGGAAGTATGCATATGTTTGATTCGATCTATTCCGCCGCGGTCACGCCCGCCCAGTTCTTTCTGATGGCAGCCGCCGCGCTGTGCTCCGGGCTCTTTTATTCCTGGCTGATGAGTTTCCGCGTCCGGTCGACCAAACGTTTCTTCCTCGTGACCGCGCTGATCCCGTTCGTGGTCGGCGCCGTGATCACGTTCGTGAACGGCAATATCGGGGCCGGCGTCGCGATCGGGGGAGCCTTCAGCCTGATCCGGTTCCGCTCCGCGCAGGGCAGCGCCGACGAGATCGCCGCGATCCTGATCGCGATGGGCTCCGGCATCGCCTTCGGCATGGGATACCTGGCGTACGGCGTCGTGATCCTGGTCTGTCTGGCTGTGCTGTACTTCCTGCTCTCGGCCGTGCCGATGTTTGAGCACCGCAGCATGGCGCCCGACCGGATGCTTCGGATCACGATCCCTGAATCGCTCGAATTCAACGGGGTCTTTGACGAGATCTTCTCCAAATACCTGACGAAGGCCGAGAACATCGGCGTCAAGACGACCGGGATGGGCTCGATGTTCCGCCTGTCGTACCGGATCCGCATGAAGGATCCGTCACAGGAGAAGGCCCTGATCGACGAGCTCCGGATCCGGAACGGCAACCTGGAGATCTCGGTCCTGCCTTACGAAGAGACGGCCGGACAGCTGTGACCGGACCGCGCCGGACCGTCCGGGAGCGGCCGCGGGAGACAGCGGAAGATACCGTGCCGGAAAAAGCCTGAAAGACTGCGGGAGAGAAAGATCTCTCCCGCATTTTTTTGCCCGTTTTTATGAACAAATGCCGGCAGCAGGACAATGTTGTCATCTTTACACCGGGCCGGAAACGGATTATAATGAGGTCATGAAGATCATCGTATGCGGCGCCGGAAAGACCGGTTACGCGATCATCCGGGCGCTCCAGTCCGAAAACCGATATGAGATCCTGCTGGTGGACCGGGAGGAATCTGTCCTGCAGGAGGCCTGCAA
>CACXFD010000147.1 GCA_902766845.1 uncultured Lachnospiraceae bacterium
ATCAAAGCCGGTAAGATCGAGTACCGTCTGGACAAGACGAACATCATCCATGTTCCGATCGGCAAGGCTTCCTTCACGGAAGAGCAGCTGAAGGACAACCTGCAGACCATTCTGGACGTGATCGCGAAGGCCCGTCCGTCGGCTCTGAAGGGGGCCTTCATGAAGAGCATCACGCTGACCTCCACCATGGGCCCGGGCGTGAAGCTGAACCCGATGCGTTATCTGTAAGTCGTCCTTGACTTTTTGAGAGAACGCCCCTATAATACCGTTTGAACGCCGTAGACAGCAGGTGCCATAAGGCATAAGCAGCAAGCTGCGCCTGCCGAGGAGGTTCCCACACAGGAACAAACGCCCTCTCTGTCGCCGTGCGCCGGAGAGGGTTTTCTTTTGCAAAGTCTCCGGACTTCGGCAAGGACCTCCCTACGTTCAAGAAAAAACTGATAAGGAGGAAACCAATCGTGGCAAAGGTAGAACTGAAAGCCCCCGTCGTGGAAGAGATCGCTTCCGCGCTGGACGGAGCCGCCAGTGCCGTCCTTGTGGACTACCGCGGTCTGACCGTGGAACAGGACACCCAGCTCCGCAAATCCCTGCGTGAGAATGGCGTGATCTACAAAGTCTACAAGAACACCCTGATCAAGCGCGCAGCAGCCGGTACGGCTTTTGAAGCGCTGGATCCGGATCTGGAAGGCCCGACCGCGCTGGCCGTCTCCAAGACCGACGCTACGGCTCCGGCCCGTATCCTCGCGGATTTCGCGAAGAACGCGCCCCAGCTGGAGCTCAAGAGCGGCGTGGTGGAAGGCACCTACTATGATGCGGCGGGGATCGCGCAGATCGCGACCATTCCCGGACGCGAGATCCTGCTGGGCCGCCTGCTCGGCAGCATGAACTCCCCGATCGCGAACCTGGCCCGCGTGCTCAAGCAGATCGCGGAAAAGGACGGCGCTCCCGCCGAAGCGTAAGACACCGCGCAGTAGCTGCGCAGGACATCGTGCAGGAGACCGGCCGCGTAGGCCGGCATCCTGAAGGACACGCGTTTCCGGCTCGGCCGGAGATGCACGGCGCCGCCCCGGGCGGCAAAAAATCAAAAATCCAACCATCGATAAGGAGAAAAAGATCATGGCAAAGCTTACGACTGCTGAGTTTATCGAAGCCATCAAGGAACTGTCTGTTCTGGAACTGAATGACCTGGTCAAGGCCTGCGAAGAAGAGTTTGGCGTTTCCGCCGCTGCCGGTGTTGTGGTCGCCGGTCCGGCTGCCGCTGCCGAAGAAGAAGAGAAGACGGAGTTCGATGTCGTCCTCGAAGAGGCCGGCCCGAACAAGGTCAAGGTCATCAAGGCCGTCAAGGATATGTGCGCTCTGGATCTGAAGGGTGCCAAGGAGACCGTCGACAGCGCGCCTAAGGCCATCAAGACCGGCGTGTCCAAGGAAGAGGCCGAGACCGCGAAGGCCGCTCTGGAAGAGCTCGGCGCGAAGGTCACCATTAAGTGATCGAGCCGTAAACGAATCGCAAAAGGCCGCCCTGCGAGCAAGCTCGCAGGGCGGCTTCTTTTCGCTTTCGCTGATTCGTGGTATGATGATCTCAGGAGCTCGGGGAAGGAGGCGCGCATATGAACGGAGAAAGACCGACCGGGAAAGAGGGCTCTTCTGCGAACCGGAGAACGCTTCGGCGCGTTTTGTGCATCCTGGGAATCGTGGCGGTCATTCTGGCCGGCTTACGGATCCGCTGGGAAGTGGGTATGGCCCTTCGCCATACGAATCGGACCACTGCAGCCGAGCGGGATGCCTTCTTTGCGGAGCTGAAGCAGTCGATCGAGGCGTATCGCGATCCGGACGGATGGGTCGCCGGCGTTTCCGTGGATGAAGAGGACTGGCGCGTCACAGACTACGAGACGGAGATCTCTCTGGATGATGTGGTGTCCATTCAGGTCTTCATGACAGATGAATACCGGAAAGCGGAACCGGTGCTTCAGTGCCGGGTCTGCGATCAGGTGATGGGAGACCTGAACTCGATCGTCGAGGACGCGTATGATACGGCGGCATACGGCGTCTGGCAGCGGGCCTGCCTGAAGGATCGGAGCATAAGCTGGTATGAACGGAAAGCGGTCTCCTGTTGGAAGCGGACCGATGTAGACGTTTGGTGCGGGGATATCGAGTACAACGTCCTTCCGACCGGGGACTATTCCTATTACAGAACGGACAAGCCGCTCTTTATCGTGCGCACGCCGTCATGGGGCGGACTGTATCATGAAGCATTGTATACGATCTCGCGAAATGCGGAGGGAGAGATCAGGAGCCTGACCGCGTATACGAAGCCGGCGAAACAGACCGAGCCGAAACAGAACAAAAAGCCTTCCTACGGTCCGCACGAGTATTCTTCCGGAGACGACCCCTTCGATCCGTATAACGCGAAGGATTACGACAATGCGGACGACTTTGCCGACGACTGGCCTTATGAGTTCTCCGACGACGAGGAAGAGGACTACGAGCTCGCGATCGAGTATTGGGAAGAGCATCACTGACAGCGGGCAGCGCTTTGCAGCCGCTGCGTTCTCCTGCCGCAGGCCGCAGGACTGCTTCAGAAAACCGTAAGAAATCACCGGCGCCCTTCGATGGACAAGGGCGCCGGTCTGTGTTATCATCATCCGGTGCGGAGCCGTCAGCGCTCCGCGGAAACGGTGCGGAGCTGTGAACGCTCCGCGGAAATGGTGCGGAGCTTTGAGTGTCCCGCGGAAACGGTGCGGAGCCGTCAGCGCTCCGCGGAAAAGAAGGAACCGGGAGTGAGACTGAAGAAACAGGAGCGGGCACGCCTGCGGGAGCTGTCCGCGACATACCTGAAAGATGCGCGCGTGCAGAGCATGCGCCGGTACCGGCAGCACGGCCGGACCGATACGCTGCGCCACGTCAAGAACGTGACGCGGATCAGTTTCTGGCTGAACCGGCGCCTGCATCTCGGCGCGGACGAGCCGACGCTCGTGACCGGCGCGCTGCTGCATGATTTTTACCTGTATGACTGGCATAACAAAGAGGAGGCCCGCTACGGCCTGCACGGGTTCGTGCATCCGCGCGTGGCCTGCGGGAAGGCGCGCCGGGCCTTCGATATCCCGGATGCCGCGGCCGGCGTGATCCGCACACATATGTGGCCGCTGACCCTTCGCGATATGCCCCGCAGCCGGGAGGCCTGGATCGTCTGTCTGACGGACAAGGCCGTGTCGCTCCAGGAGACCCTGTGGGGGCGTCTGGCGATGCAGAGAGAGCGGACCGGGCGTCCGCATCGCCGAAATCGGCGGCGGTAAGTCATCCGTGAGCCGGGCATGGGCCGCAGCCGGCACGGCCGGGAGGCGGCCGCGGGTTGGCCGCAGGGCGGCCGCACCTATGGCCCAGGCGTCATCATTGTTCGGAAGGAGGCTCTTCGACATGTGGATGAGCCGTTATTTTGTCTGGTTTCTGGTCTTCAGCTTCCTGGGCTGGATCTATGAGACCCTGTATGTGAGCATCAAGGAAAAACGCTGGGCCAACCGGGGCTTCCTGTTTGGCCCGGTCTGCCCGATCTACGGCGTCGGCGCGGTCACGATCTGCGCCGTCGTGGAGAACGTTCCGGCCGCGGGCGGCTCCTATGCGTGGTGGCAGATCTTCCTGATCTCGTTCTTCGGGAGCATCGTGCTCGAGTACGGCACGCACTGGACGCTGGAAAAACTGTTCCACGCGTGCTGGTGGGACTATTCGAACATGCCGCTGAATATCCACGGCCGGATCTGCCTGCCGGCCTCGCTGGCCTTCGGCGCGGCGGGCGTGCTCGTGGTCAAGGTCCTGTATCCGCTTGCGGACCGGCTGACCGGCGGCCTGTCCCCGGCGATGCTGGAATTCCTGTCGCTCCTCGGCATGGCCGTGATCGCGGCGGACACTACGCTGACCGTGTCGGCTCTGACCAATTTCTCGCGCATCGTGCGGTCCACCGAGGATATGATCAACATCCACATGCAGGCGTATGTGGAGACGTTCACGGAGACGGCCGGCGCGGCGATGCAGCGCGCGTCCGAGCGCGCATCCGAAGAACGCCGCCGCTTTTCGGACAGCACGGTCAGCTACGTGACGGAGCATATGGGCCGACATGTCTCCGGCGCAGTGCGGCGTGTCAAGAAGCTGCGGCCGTCCGGACGGCTGGCCGCCCCGGCGGTCTTTGCGGGCGCCCAGCAGCTCCTGGCCGGCGTCAAGGACCGCGTGGCCAGCGGCGTGAAGCGGTCGGCGAAGGCCGCGCATGACCTGCTGACCGAGAGCCGCGAGAGCGAACTGCAGAAGCTGTCGGACGAAACGCCCGCGGCCCCGCCGGCCGCACCCGCCGTGGACGGACATCCGGCAGCGCCTGCGGCAAGGACGGAAAGCGAGCCGCCGCAGTCGCCGGACGGCGGCCGGACCGGCGCCTCTCCGGATCACGCCGGTGAAACCGCGTCCGGTAAATAACCGGCTGCGTCATCTCGACTTATGACCTCCTCCTGTGGTATACTGTCCGTCGGACGGTATCTCACCGGAGGAGGTCTTTTTGGATGGGCGCACCCGCGGACGGACAACTGCATAAAAAGCTCTGCCTCGGCCTGATGGCCCATGTGGACGCGGGCAAGACCAGCCTCGCGGAGGCCATGCTCTACGTGAGCGGGCAGCGCCGGACCTTCGGCCGCGTGGACCGGGGCGACGCGTTTTTGGATCATGACGCGCTTGAACGCGCCCGCGGGATCACGATCTTTTCCAAGATCGCCCGCCTGAGCCTGCCCGGGATCGACGTTACGCTCCTGGATACGCCGGGCCACGCGGATCTCGGCGCGGAGACCGAGCGCGCGGTCTGGGCCATGGACGCGGCCATCCTTGTGATCAGCGCATCGGAGGGCGTGCAGAGCCATACGAAGACGCTGTGGGATATCCTCGAGGGCCGGGGCGTCCCGGTCTTCCTCTTCGTCAACAAGATGGACCAGCCCGGCGCGGACGCCGGGGCGGTCCTTGCGCAGCTGCAGGAGCAGCTGGACAGCCGGATCGTGCCGCTGCCGGCCGGCTTCGGAAACGAGTCCGGGGAAAGCACGCCGGCCAAGGATTCTGACGCTGTGCGGGAGGAACTGGCCCTCTGCAATGAAGAACTGATGGAGACGGTCCTGGCCGGAGAGCCGATCCGGCCGGATATGCTCGCGCGCGCGGCCGCGGCGCGGGAATGGTTCCCGTGCTGCTTCGGCTCCGCGCTCCGGCTGCAGGGCATCGAACAGCTGCTGGACCAGGTGGCCCGGTACGCGCCGGCCGTGGGGCCGGACACAGGAGCCGCACCGGAGCCGGCCGGGCGGATCTTCAAGATCACAAGAGACGCGGCGGGCCTGCGCCTGACCCACGTCCGTCTGACGCGCGGCACGCTGCGCGTGCGCGATACGTTTCCCGGGACGCAGGAGAAGATCAGCCAGATCCGTCTCTATTCCGGGGAAAAGTACGAAGCCGTGAACGAGGCCGCGGCCGGCGAAGTCTTCGCGGTCCAGGGCCTGGCACAGACCGTGGCCGGGCAGGCTTTCGGAGAAGGCGAGGCCGCGCCGGCGCCGGTCCTGCAGCCGGTCCTGTCCTACGACCTGCAGCTGAGCGAAGCCGCGGGCGGTGCGCCGGACGCGGCTCAGGCCATGCGGCGCCTGCGGGAGCTGGCGGATGAGGAACCGCAGCTGGGGCTGCGGTATGATGAGGAGACCGGGACCATCCGCGTACTGCTGATGGGCGCGGTCCAGCGCGAGATCCTGCAGAGCCGGATCAAGGACCGCTTCGGCTGGGACGCGCAGTTCTCCGAGGGGAGCGTCCTCTACCGCGAGACCGTGGCGGCGCCCGCGGAGGGCGTGGGGCATTACGAGCCGCTGCGCCATTACGCGGAGGTCCATGTGTGGATCGAGCCCGGTGCGCCGGGCAGCGGGATCACGGCCGCGAGCGCACTGAGCACCGATGTGCTCGAAGAGCGCTGGCAGCGGCTGATCCGCACGCATCTGCTGGAAAAGGAATACCGGGGCGTCCTGACCGGATCGCCGCTGACCGATGTGAAGATCACGCTGGTGGCCGGCCGCGCCCATGAAAAGCATACCGAAGGCGGGGACTTCCGCCAGGCCACGTACCGCGCGGTGCGCCAGGGCCTGATGGAGACAAAAAGCGTCCTGCTGGAGCCGGTCTACGCGTTCACGCTGAGCCTGCCCGAGGGCAGCGTGGGCCGCGCGATGAACGATCTCGAGCGCCTGCACGCGTCGTTCGAAGCGCCGGCCCTGCAGGGCGGCGAGGCCGTGCTGACCGGCCGGGGACCCGCCGCGACGCTGCAGAATTATCAGGAGGAACTGACCGGCTACACGGCCGGGCGCGGACGCATCGCGTTCCGGTTCGGCGGCTATGAACCGTGTCATAATGCGGAAGAGGTCATCGCGCAGAAAGCGTACGATCCCGAAGCGGATATGTCGGACCCCTGCGGATCGGTCTTCTGCAGCCACGGCGCGGGCTTTTACGTGCCGTGGGAGGAGGTCCCGTCCTTCATGCACGCGGACAGCGGGATCGGCTTTTACCGCCGGCGGCCGGAAGAGGATCCGGAGGCAGCCGGGGCGGCCGGCGCCGCGGACCGGCCGGACAGCGGGCCGGATTACCGGACCTGGGCCGCGGAGAGCGAAGAACTGAAGGCCATCTTCGAGCGGACCTACGGGCCGGTCAAGGTCCGGATCGGGGACTGGGACCGGCCGGCTGGCCGTCCGCAGAAGGCGGAGAAGCCCTACGTCTATCATGAACCGAAGCCGGTCAAAGAGTATCTGCCCGTGGACGGCTATAACGTGATCTTTGCCTGGCCGGAGCTGTCCGAGCTCGCGAAGGCGGACCTTGGCGCGGCGCGCGGCCGGCTGGCCGACGTGCTGAGCGAATACCGGGGGCTCGCGGGCTGCGAGGTGATCCTGGTCTTCGACGCGTACCGCGTGGCCGGCCATGCCGAGGAGACCGTGCGGTATCACGGGATCTATATCGTATACACCAAAGAGGCCGAGACCGCGGACCGGTATATCGAGAAGACCGCGCATGAGATCGGCCGGAAGTTCCGGGTCACGGTCGCGACGTCAGACGGCGTCGAGCAGGTGATCATCCGCGGCGCGGGCTGCGGGCTCCTCTCGTCCCGGGACCTGAAAGAGGAGATCGAGCGGCGCCGGCAGCAGATGAGGGAGACCCATCTGTCCGCACCGGAGACGCGGCTGACGCTGGGAGAGCACCTGTCGGAGCAGGCGCGCGAGACGCTGCGCGGCGCGGCGGAGGAGAAGGGCGGGAACGGCCCAGATCCGCAGGACGGGTAACGGACCGGATCCGTAAGGCGGCCGGACCGGCCGCGGATGCGGGCAAGGCCGGCCGGACCGGTATTCCGTCATTTCGTGCGGCCAGTCCGCAAGAATATATGTTATTCAGACGAAAACGTGCTATAATCATCAGCGTGCGGCCGCCGCGGCGGCATCGCCCTGCGAAACCAGGAAAGACCATGCGGACAGCGCCGGGACCGGCGCCCATCCGGGGAGGACATTATGAAGATCAACACCAAATGCGTACAGGCAGGCTACACGCCCGGAAACGGCGAGCCCCGTCAGATCCCGATCATCCAGTCGACCACGTTCAAGTATGATACGAGCGAAGCCATGGGCCGGCTGTTCGATCTCGAGGAGAGCGGCTACTTCTACACGCGCCTGCAGAACCCGACGAACGATATGGTCGCGGCCAAGATCGCGGCGCTCGAGGGAGGCACCGCAGGCATGCTGACGAGTTCCGGCCAGGCGGCCAGCTTCTTCGCGCTGTTCAATATCTGCGAATGCGGCAGCCACATCGTGGCGTCCTCGTCGATCTACGGCGGGACCTTCAACCTGATCGACGTGACCATGCGCAAGATGGGCATCACGGCCACCTTTGTCTCTCCGGACTGCACCGAAGAAGAGCTGGACGCGGCGTTTCAGGAGAATACGCGCGTAGTCTTCGGCGAGACCATCGCGAACCCGGCCCTGACCGTGCTCGATATCGAAAAGTTCGCCAAAGCCGCTCACGCGCACGGCGTTCCTCTGATCGTCGACAATACGTTCGCGACTCCGGCCAACTGCAGGCCGTTCGAGTGGGGATGCGACATCGTCACGCATTCGACCACGAAATACCTTG
>CACXFD010000148.1 GCA_902766845.1 uncultured Lachnospiraceae bacterium
CAACAAGCTTTTGAATTTTTCGATCCCGATATTCCCTACGACTTCATGATCTGCGAAGACAACCGCCGGGAAGCGGCCGTCCGTGCCGCGCACGCGTTCGCGGGCGAAAAAAAGCTTCCCCAGTTTTTGACGATCACACCGCGGCAGGCTGTCACAGACCCCATCCACGCAGTGTATGAACTGGATTTCAAACGGCTGGCACACGAGATCGTCAAGCATCTGTTGGCACGTCTGGAAAGCGAAACGCCCCTTCCTCCCGCGATGTGTCTGAAGAACTACGGATTTCGATCCTTCGTATTTCCTCAAATAACACAGACGGAGGCGACCCTTCGGATGCTCACTATCGCATCTCCGTCTACGACAGCGCTCAGCCGGCTGCTGCCTCACCTAAAAAAAAGCACCGGCATCCGGCTCGAACTGGTCGTCCTGCCGTCTCTACGGGATGTTTATGATGTCATTCAAAGCAACTATCTCGAACAATACGACCTGATTCGCATGGACGTGGCATGGATGGATGAATTGGCTCGGCGGCTCTTTCTGCCCCTGTCTTCTGTTCCGTTTGACTGGGACAGCCTGTTTTCCACCATCATTCCCCATCTCGGCAGCGACTATTCCTGTATAGACGGGGAGCGCTACTGCCTGCCTTACGATCCCAGTACGCAGCTTCTGTTTTACCGCCGGGACCTGTTCACAGATCCGACCTTCAAAAGGATGTTTTATGAAGCAAACCACAGAGAACTGACGGTTCCCGCCAGTTTCAGCGAATACAACGAGGTGGCTCGCTTCTTCACGCAAAGCGAAAACCCGGCCTCTCCTACGCAATACGGAACTACGGTAGCCATCGGAAATGTAGTCGTCAGCCCCAGCGAATTTATGCCTCGCCTCTTTGAAGAAGGCGGGAGTATTCTGGACCAGAACGGCCGGATCACCATGAATACGCCCGAAGCGCTCAAAGCACTGGAGAATTACCGGAATACATTTCTCTATTCCGACCGTGCTGTTCATGACGTTTGGAAAAACGTACTGGAAGGGTTTGCGGACGGTTCTGCTGCTATGACCATGGTATTCATCAATTACGCTTCCCATATTCTAAACCTGAAACACTCCAGCATTGCCGGAAAGCTTGGTTTTGCCCCAGTCCCCGGCGGAAAGCCCCTGCAAGGCGGCGGAGTGATCGGCATTACCCGATCCTGCAAAGCACCGGAAGCAGCCTGTGCCTTTTTCAGCTGGCTCTATTCCGATCTGGTCGCCCCTGTCTTCACCATGCTCGGCGGTCTTTCTCCTTGCCGGTGCGCCTACAATAACCGCGATATCAAAGAGAAGTATCCCTGGCTTTCCGCAGCATACACGAGTTTTCATATTGCTCAGCACCGCGGAAGCAGCCGGCTGTATTCCAACTTCAGTGAACTGCAGCTGGAAAACATTTTAGCTTCCCATGTCAGAAAAGCCGTTCTGGGCATTTGCTCTGCCGAAGAGGCATTGGCCGCAGCTCAGGCAGAATGTGATCGATATTTTATTGTACGGGACGATCTGACGATCCCGGACTAAGATCTGATGCTTACAACAAACAAAGGACTGCTCCGTTTTTGGAGCAGCCCTTTGTTTCTGCTGTCATGATTTCGAATCTCTCTATTGCCTTCTCCCCGGCTCGATAATCGACTTCCGGAGGATCCGACAGCCGGTCATCCGGCCGTTCCGGAGCCCGGACCAGGGCAGGACCGTCACCCGATCCGCCCCAGAAGCAGCGGGCGCAGAGCTTCGGCCTCATCGGCAAAGTGCAGCGCCGGCTCCAGAGCCTGCCGGCCGGCGGCCAGCCGTTCCGGCGACGACGCAAACAGCTCCGCGACCGGCTCCCCTTTTCGGACAGCCTCCCCGGCCTTCCGGTAAAACAGGATCCCGGCCTCCGGGTCGATGATATCGCCGAGCTTCTGACGGCCGGCTCCCAGCAGCATGGCCGCATGGCCGGTCTGCTCGCAGGCGATCCCGGCCAGGACACCGTCCCGCGGTGCCGCGACCGTCTCCCGGCAGGGCGCGCGGCGTCCGAAATCCGCAGACTGCAGGGCCTCCACATCTCCTCCCTGGGCGCGGATCCAGCGCCGGAACGCTTCAAGCGCCCGTCCGGAGGCAAGCGCCTCCCGGGCCGTTTCTTCCGCTTCCGCCTCCGACTCCGCACGGCCGGCCATCCGAAGCTGCTCCGCCACGATCCGCACCGACAGCTTTGCGAGGTCCTCCGGCCCGGCCCCGCGCAGGGTCTCATATGCCTCACGGACCTCGACAGCGTTTCCGACTGCGCGTCCCAGCGGCTGGTCCATGTCCGTCAGCAGGGCGCAGACACGCCGGCCGGCTCCCTTTCCGATGCAGACCATGGTACGCGCCAGTTCCTCCGCTTCCGGCAGGGTCTTCATAAATGCGCCGTCCCCGACCTTGACGTCCAGCACGATGCCCTGCGCCCCGGCCGCGAGCTTCTTGCTCATGATCGAGCTCGCGATCAGCGGGATCGAGGCCACGGTGCCGGTGACGTCCCGCAGGGCGTAGAGCTTTTTATCCGCAGGCACCAGGTGGCCGGTCTGGCCGGCCAGTGCGATGCGGATCTGCGCCGCCTGCGCGAGGAACGCCTCCTGCGTCAGCGACGTGGTAAAGCCCGGGATCGATTCGAGTTTGTCGATGGTGCCCCCGGTGTGCCCGAGGCCCCGGCCGGACATCTTGGCAACGGTCAGGCCGCAGGCCGCGGCCAGAGGCAGCACCACGAGCGAGGTCTTGTCCCCGACCCCGCCGGTGCTGTGCTTGTCCGCGGTAAAGCCGGGCAGGCCGGACAGGTCCATCTGATCGCCCGACGCGGCCATCTCGAGCGTGAAATCCGTGACTTCATCCTCTTCCATCCCGCGGAAACAGACCGCCATCGCGAACGCGGACATCTGGTAATCCGGGATCTGCCCGTCCACATAGCCGCGCAGCAGAAAACGGATCTCCTCGCGCGACAGCGCTCCGCCGCGTTTCTTTTTCTCGATGAGCTCTACCGCCGTCATGACAGGACCTCCCGTCCTCCCATCGGCCCGAAGGCCGCCGGCAGCAGCTGCTCCAGTGTATATGCCCGGATATCGTCTTCCGAGCGGACCAGCAGGACCGTAAAGTCCGGCCCGCAGAATTCCGCCATGACCTGACGGCAGACGCCGCAGGGCGCGCAGTGATCTTCCGGCTCCCGGCCGGCCCGGCCGCCCGCGACGGCGATCGCGTCAAAGTCTCTGCGTCCCTCGCTGACCGCCTTGACGAACGCGGTCCTCTCCGCGCAGCTTCCGGGCGCGTGGGCCGCGTTCTCGATGTTGCAGCCGGTCACCACGGCTCCGTCACCACAGAGCAGCGCCGCGCCGACGCTGAACCGTGAATACGGGCAATAGGCCCGTTCCCGGGCCTCCAGGGCCGCGCGCGCGAGGTCCTGTTTCTCCTTCGGTGTCAGGTCTCTCATGACCCGTTCCTCCTTTTTCTGCGCCGCATTCCGAGCATGATCGCGACCCGCCGCCGGACCTTCTGCTTCCGGTCCGTCACTCCCGCGCCGCGGGAATCCGATCCGGTCAGGCGGCCGGCCGCGGCGGCCGGCCGCGCGGACCCTTCCGGCGCGCGTTTCCGCCCGAATCCAATCATGCCAGGATCTCCTTCAGGAAGCTCACGCCGGCCAGCTCCTCCTGCGGCACGCCGAGGTACTCGCAGACCGTGGCCGCGATATCGGAATAACCGGAGCGGACCCCGATATCCACGCCCTTCTTCAGCGGGGCGCCGCAGGCGATCAGCGGGATATACTCCCGCGAATGATCGGTGGACGGCGTGGCCGGATCGCAGCCGTGGTCGGCCGTGATCATCAGGATATCGTCGGACCGCAGCCGGGCCATCAGCTCCGGCAGGTGTTCGTCAAAGTAGGTCAGGGCTTTGGCATAGCCCTCGACATCGTTCCGGTGGCCGTAGAGCATGTCGAAATCCACGAGGTTCGTGAAGCACAGCCCCTCGAAATCCTCTTCCATCCACTCGAGCGTGCGGTCGATGCCTTCGGCGTTTCCGGCCGTGCGGACCGTATCGGTCACGCCGCGGCCGGCAAAGATGTCGTTGATCTTTCCGACCGCGCGCACGGAAAGGCCGGCCTTTTTGATCTTGTCCAGCATCGTGTCCCGCGGCGGCTCCAGCGAAAAGTCATGGCGCCGCGTGGTCCGGGTGAAGGACCCGGGCTTTCCGATGAACGGCCGTGCAATCACGCGTCCGACCGCATACGGTCCCGTGCACAGGCCGCGGACCGTCTCGCAGATCCGGTACTGCTCCTCGATCGGGATCACCTCTTCGTGGGCCGCGATCTGCAGCACGCTGTCCGCGGACGTATAGACGATCAGGTCCCCGGTCGAAAGGTGCTGCGGGCCGTAATCCTCGATGACCTGCGTGCCCGAATACGGTTTGTTGCAGAGGACGCCGCGTCCGGTCGCCCGCGTGATCGCGCCCAAAAGCTCCTGCGGGAAGCCGTCCGGAAACGTAGGCATGGGCTCGCGCGAGATCAGGCCCGCGATCTCCCAGTGGCCGGTCGTGGTGTCCTTGCCGCACGAGAGCTCCGCGCACTTTCCGTACACGCCCTCCGGCCCGGAATAGTCCGGGTCCGCGGCGGCCATGCGCTCCGCGGCCTCCGGCGCGATCTTCACGCCGGCGATGTTAAACAGCCCGAGGCGGCGCATGTTCGGCATCAAAAAGTGCCGGTCGGAAGAGGCCGCACCGATGGTGTTGGAGCCCTCGTCTCCAAACGCCGCCGCATCCGGCATCTCTCCCACACCGACACTGTCCAGTACGATCAGGAATACTCTTTTCACATGTCTCCTTTCCGGTCACCCGAAAGGCTCAGAAACAGACGACGATGCCCCCGTCGCTCGCATAGGTGCTGGCCACGCCGGCCGCGTCCACCAGATAGACCTCGGCAAACGGCGCCCG
This sequence comes from uncultured Lachnospiraceae bacterium, assembly GCA_902766845.1. GTDB lineage: Bacteria > Bacillota > Clostridia > Lachnospirales > Lachnospiraceae > RUG11204. Next base: position 4,957 of record CACXFD010000148.1, read on the forward strand.
CGCCAGGATCCTGTCCCGCACCCAGGCCGCCCGCTCGGGGCAGTTGCAGTGCGTGATGCCGAGACGCTTCTGCTTTGCGTCCTTCACGCGCGCGATCGCGGTATCGATCATCTTCTCCAGGGCCTTCGTGATGCCCCGGGCCTGGCCCAGCTTTTCGATCACGCCCTTGTTTCCGGCCATGATCGGCTTGATGTTCAGCGCCTGCACGACCACGGCTGCCAGACCCGTCAGCCGGCCGTTCTTCTTCAGCGCGTCCAGACTCTCGAGCACGAAGAACGTGTTCATACGGTCCCGGAACGTGCCGGCCTGCTCCACGACTTCCTCAAAGGACGCCCCGGCCCGGCACAGATCCCGGATCTTCAGCGCGATCAGCGTCTCGCCGACGCAGGCGCTGTCCGAGCTGAACACGTGGATCTTCACCGGAGAATCCGGGTGCTCCTCATGGAACAGCCCCGCGCCCAGCACGGCGCTGTTGTACGATCCGCTCAGATGCTGCGAGAGCGTGACCACATAGACCTCCTGCGGGTCCCCGGCCTCATACGCCTCCAGATACATCTGGGGCGACGGACAGGCCGTATGCGGAGCGTCCTTGCTCTGCGCGACCAGGGACAGGTACGAGGCCTGATCGAACGTGTCATCATCGATGATCTCGTGCCCGGACACCATCAGGGTCAGCGGGACCGACTGGATACAGGGGTCCGCCTTTTCCTCCGGACGCAGATCACAGCAGCTGTCAACGACGATCTTGTACTTCATGGGACGATCCTCTCGCACGTAGTTTTTATTACTACATATGATAGCATCGAAGAACACAAAAGTCAACGTCATGACGGGCGGTGACAGGACAGGCCCAGCATGACGGTCAGGCCGCGCCGGCCCGGACGGGCCGGCGCGGCGATGCGTCAGCGGCTCGCGATCTCGAGGATCTTCTCCTTCAGGTCGCCTTCGAGCTTCTTCATCTCGGCTTCCGCCTCGAGGCGTTTCTCCCGGCCCTGCTGCTGGATGGTCAGGACCTCGTCCAGGCTCGAGATCAGGGTCTCGTTGGTCTTGCGCACGGTCTCGATGTCCACGATCCCGCGCTGGGATTCCTTCGCGGTCTCGACGGCCGCGGTCTTCAGCGCTTCGGCATTCTTCGCGAGCAGTTCATTGGTCATATCCGTCACAGCCTTCTCCGCCTGCAGCGCCTGGGCCGAATGCTCGACGCCGAGGGCAAGGACCATCTGGTTCTTCCACAGCGGCACCGTGTTCACGATCGTCGACTGGATCTTCTCGATCATGACGCGGTTCGAATCCTGCACGAGGCGGATCTGCGGGCCGGTCTGCAGCGCGATCATGCGCGTCAGCTCCAGATCATGCACCTTCTTTTCGAGGCGCTCGCACTGTTCTTCCAGGTCGCGCGCGGCCTGCGCGTCCTCTGCGAGGCCGGTCTCCTGCGCCTTCGCGACGAGCTGCGCGAGCTCCCCGTCCCGGGTGTCCTGGAGCTTTTTTCGGCCGGCGAGGACCGTCATCGACAGTTCCTTGAAATAATCGAGATTGCTCTCGTACATCTTGTCCAGGGTGGCCGTGTCCTTCATCAGCCGGACCTGGTGGCCTTCGAGGACCTGCACGACCTTGTTCACGTTGACCTCGGCCTTGTCATAGCGGGTCTTCATGACCTGGACCTTGTTTGCGGGCTTTTTGAACAGGCCCAGGAAGCCCTTCTCTTCTTCGTCGAAGCCCTTAAGCTCGACGACGAGGGAGGACAGCAGGTCACCGATCTCGCCCATGTCCTTGGAACGCACCTGCGCCAGCGCGGCGTCCGAAAAATCCGCCATCTTGCGCTGTGTGCCCGCGCCGAACTGCAAAAGCGACGTCGAATCCGACAGGTCCAGCCGCTGCGCGGCCTCCTCGACCTGATGGCGCTCTTCGGGCGTCAGCCGCTGCGCGACGGTTTCCCAGTCCTCCGCTTCCTTCACGGGAGCGATGTCGTTCAGAATGTCAGCCATGTCTGTCTCCTTTCCGCGGGGCCATCCCCGGGTGTAAATGAAGTGATTCTGCTTTCGTCATGCTGCGGTGTTTAGGGCCAAACGGTTTTTGCCGATCGGAACGTCCCGGCTCCGTTTCGCAAGTCCCGCTCTGCACCGTTCCGCGTTACTCGCTGCGCCGCGCGGCCCCGTCTCCGGTCAGCCCGTCCTGGGCAAACATCGTCTGGAGGACCGAGATGTCCGTCGAGACGTCCCAGGCCGCGTTCCGGAACAGGCCGTCCAGCAATGTCTCGTACGCGGTATTGATGGTCTCCAGCGTCTCTTCGATCTCATGCTTGGCCGCGCGGATGTTCTCGCCCTGCACCTCCTGCGCGTCCATGTCCGCGTAAGCCTCGAGGAGCTTGACCGTGGTGGGCAGGTAGTATTCCTGCATCCGGCGCAGCTCGCCGGCCTGTTCGGGATGGTCCTGCACGCGCTGATAGATCCGGAACACGGTGCGCTCGATCTGCGCGATCTTTTCCGAGATCTCCTCGCCCGGGATCCGGTCGTTGCAGTCCCGGATCTGCCGGATATAGCGCTCGCCCTCGTCGAGCACGCGGTCGATCTCGGACCGGTTCGCGGCCCGTTCCGCTTCCTCGCGCTCCTGCTGTGTCTGCTGCGCGGCCAGCGCCTCGCGGCGGCGGTGCTCGTCCATCGCGATCCGGTACTGTTCATAGGTCTGACGGTCCGTGATCATCGTGGTGCCCTGGTCGTCCAGAAAGCCCTCGCAGAACCACCCCCGCGCGATCATGCGCTGCAGGTCCCGCTTTACGAAGCGGGCCGTCTTGCCGACCGCGCCGGCCAGCGTCTTGACCGCACAGTAGCTGCGGTCCTTAAAATAATTCAGGTACTGGCGGAACCGCGACTCGGTCTTTTTGCGGGCCGTGCCGGCCGCGAACAGGGCCGCCCCGCCCGTGACCAGGGGCAGCAGGACCGACATCGTGATCCCGACGGCCGCCGCACCGAGGCCCCCGAAAAGGCCGGCCATCCCGACGATTCCCGCGCTCAGCAGCGCAGGGACCGCGAGCACGGCACCGACGACCTGCATGGCCGTGCCGCCGCGGCGGAACCGCCGCGCGGTCACGAGCGCGTACCGGCCCGCATCATACGGCTGCACCGGCTGCATGGCCTGACGGGCCGCGCCGGCCGCGGTCTGCGCGGCTCCGTACGTGCCCGCGGGGCGGCCGTACTGACCGGACTGCGCGGACCGGTAGGCGCCGGCCGTCCTTCCGTTCGTGTACTGTCCGCCGCGGGCCTGCCCGGCGTTCGCGTACGCACCGTACCGGGCATTCCCGGCCTGCTGCGCCGCGCCGCTCTCCCTGCGGTACGATCCCATATAATCCGTGCCGCCTCCGACCGGTTCCAGGACCTTGTGGATACTGTTCCGGACCGTCTCGTTCAGAGAGGAATAATCCCCGGTGCTGACGGCCCGCATGACTTCGCTGCGGATCTCTTCACCGACTTCACTCCAGCTCCCCGGCATCTCTGTGACCTCCTGCGCGCCCCTGCGGGCGCCTGATTCCCTGCGGTACCTGCGCGCGGGCCCCGACGGGCCCAGCGCTTTTCGCGGTACGTCCGCGTGCTCCGATGAGCACCCGTTTCCTTTTGATATTTGTAAGAACAGTATAGCGCATATCCGAGTATTTGACAAACTATTCAGCCGAAAAATCCGGCTTTTTTCTTTGCATTTCCCGCGAAACGGAGTATACTAATAGGGTGCATTCGGAGAATTAAGGAGGGCCTATGATCGCACGGAAGATGACCGACCAGCGCGCGTTTACCAAGCAGCTCTTTCTGGAAACGGCATTCGATCCGTTCCTGCTGCAGGAGGCCGTTTTCGTCACGGACTGCACCGTGACGCTGGACGGGCGCGTCGTGGCGGACCAGCTGTCGGAAGAGGAACGGACCGCCCTGCCGGACCCGGTGTTCCATACGTGGGGGCGCCTGCGTCCGCTCGCGTTCCAGATCATCAAGGGCGCACGGCTCCCGAAGTCTTTCCACATCGTCCTCGGGCTTTCCCGTCCGCAGATCGAAAAGCTGATCGCGGATCACGATATCCCCGTGCCCGCGGATCAGGTCGGAGGGCTCTATCTCAATCTCCGCTATGAAGACAATCAGCTCCTGCTCGTGACCGGTGTATCGCTCCGCACGTTCCTTCCGGACAAGTCCCTTGAAAGCGACTGGGACCGGAGCGTCGGACGCTTCCTGGCCCACCACGGGCTGGAGTTTGAAGAATTGTAAGAAAGGATCGTGATATTTCATGTCACAAGGCACTGTCGACCGTCAGGGTTCCCTGACCATCAACTCGGAAAACATCTTTCCGATCATCAAAAAATGGCTCTATTCCGATCATGACATCTTCTACCGCGAGCTGGTCTCCAACGGCTGCGACGCCATCACCAAGCTCCGCAAGCTCTCGCTGATCGGCGAGGCTACGCTCCCCGACGATTATCAGCCGGCCGTCCGCATCACGCTGGACGCGGAGAAAAAGACCGTGGCCGTCTCGGATAACGGCATCGGCATGACCGCCGACGAGGTCGATTCCTACATCAACCAGATCGCGTTCTCGGGCGCGCGGGATTTCCTCGAGAAGTACAAGGACAAGGCCAGCGAAGACCAGATCATCGGGCACTTCGGACTGGGCTTTTATTCTGCGTTCATGGTGGCGGACCGCGTGACCATCGACACGCTCTCCTATACGGACGGCGCGCAGTCCGTGCACTGGGTCTCCGAGGGCGGCCAGGACTTCGTGATGAGCGCCGGCGACCGTACCGAGCCCGGTACCACGGTCACCCTGCACCTGCAGGAGGACTGCTATGAATTCTGCAACGAATACCGCGCCCGCGAAGTGCTGGAGAAATACTGCTCCTTCATGCCGGTCCCGATCTATCTGACCGTTGCCGGCAAGGAGGCGCCCGCGGCGCAGGAGCCGGTCTCCCCGATCGACCCCGAAGCCGTGAAGGCGGCGGACGGGACCGGCGCCGCGGCAGAGGGAACGTCTGACGCCGGCGCCGCAGCCGATGCGGAAGGCGCCGCGGCCGCCGAAAAGCCCGCCGAAAAGCCCCTGAACGACACGACGCCGCTGTGGACCAAACATCCGAACGAATGCCTCGACGAAGACTACAAAGCCTTCTACCGCAAGGTCTTCCACGACTATAAGGAGCCGCTGTTCTGGATCCATCTGAACATGGATTATCCGTTCAACTTAAAAGGCATCCTGTATTTCCCGAAGATCAACACCGAATACGACTCTCTCGAAGGCGTGATCAAGCTCTACAACAACCGGGTCTTCGTGGCGGATAACATCAAGGAGGTCATCCCGGAATACTTCATGCTGCTCAAGGGCGTCATCGACTGCCCCGACCTGCCGCTGAACGTCTCCCGCTCCGCGCTGCAGAACGACGGCTTCGTGACCCGGATCTCGGACTATATCGCGAAGAAGGTCGCGGACAAGCTGTCCGGCCTGTGCAAGACCGAGCGCGAGACCTATGAGAAATACTGGGACGACATCAGCCCCTTCGTCAAATACGGGTGCCTGCGCGACGAGAAGTTCTACGACCGCATGAAGGATTTCGTGCTCTATAAGGATCTCGAAGGCAAGTACCTGACCCTGACGGACCTGCTCGAAAAGAACAAGGAGACCTATCCCGACACCGTCTTCTACGTATCGGATGAAAAGGCCCAGCACGCCTACATCGAGCTGTTCAAGGAGCAGGGGCTGGACGCGGCCATCCTGACGCACCGGATTGATACGGCCTTCCTGCAGCAGGCCGAGAGCAAGAACGAGAACCTGCACTTCCGCCGCATCGACGCGGATCTGGACAAGGGGCTCTCGGAAGAGATGACCGAAGAAGAAAAGACGTCGTTCGACGCGCTGGCTGCGCTCGTGCGCGAGACCGTCGGCAAGGAGAATCTGACCGTCACCGCCCAGCAGGTCAAGGGCGACGCGCCGGCCGCCATGATCACGGTCTCGGACGATACGCGCCGCATGCAGGAAATGATGTCGATGTACGGCATGTCGGAGAATGAAGAATTCCTGAAGACGCTGCCCGAGACGCTGGTTCTGAATACGGCCCATCCGCTGATCCGGGCGCTGCGCGACCATCCGCGCAAGAAGCATACGGCCGACGTCGCGCGCCAGCTCTACGATCTCGCGCGCCTCTCCGCCGGTACCCTGAGCCCCGAGGAGACGTCGGATTTCATCCGCCGCACGCAGTCGATGCTGGCGGAGCTGATGTAAAGCGCGATGGCCGTAAAGCGGCTGTGAAATGACCGTAAAAAGGCCGTAGATCGGCCGTAAAATGGCCGTGAAAGGCCGCGAAATGGCCGCAAAAAGGCCGGTGAGCGTTCAGCTCACCGGCCTTTTCGCTTTATCTCACCGCTACGCTGCTGCCGAAGCCGTAGACATACACATAGAGCTTCGGGGCGTCCTTCGCTTCCGGCTTGTCCGCGTTCACCTTCACCGACGTCATCGGCGCGCCGCCGAGCACTTCCACCGCGGCGCCTTCGGGCGCGTTCACGCTCACCTTCGAGCAGACCGCATCGATCTCGAGGAAGCGGTCCTCGGGCAGGACGGCCTCCGACAGGTCCAGCTCCACCGAAGCCAGGCGGCTGCGCAGCTCGAGCGACGGCAGGATCCCCTCGCGCTCGATGGTACGCAGGCCTGCCGTGACCTTATACTGGACCATCGCGTCGACCTCGCCGTCCGCGAACAGATCGTCTTCGGATTCCTCGAGCTCATTCAGCTCCTCCGCCCGACGGCGGCGCCACAGCACCACGGCCGCGGCCGCGCACAGCGCCGCGAGGCATCCGAGGATCAGCCAGATCTTCCGGTTCTTCTTTTTAGTCAGAATCTTTTTCATATCCGTTTCCTTTCCGGCCGCAGGCGGTCACATCCGCTCCGGCGCGTCAAATCCCAGCAGGCCGATGATCTCCGTCAGCACCCGCTTGGTCAGGCGCAGCAGGGAGACATAGCCGGCACGCTTTTCTTCCGACGGTTCCGCGATGATCTTCGTCTCATGGTAGAACTTGTTGAACGCGTTCGAGACCTCGTAGATGTACTGGCACAGCTTGTGCGGCGCCAGCTCCGCCCACGCGCCCTCGACCGCCTCCGACGCGCGGGACAGCACCAGGGCCAGGGCCTTTTCGCTCTCGCTCGACGGGGCCGCGAACCGCGTCTCCGGCAGACTGCCGAACTGCTGCCGGTACTTGTTCAGGATGGAGCCGATCCGGACGATCGTATACAGGATGTACGGGCCGGTATCTCCTTCGAACGACGAGAACCGGTCGATATCGAACACGTAATCCTTGGAGGCCTGGTTGGACAGGTCCCCGTATTTGAGCGCGGCCAGACCGATGATCTGCGCGGTCTTCTTCATCTCTTCGAGTTCTTCCGCCGGCACATCCGCCTGCGTCAGTTCCCGGCTCTCGAGCATCTTCGCGAGCACGGCCTCGGCGATCTCGCGAATCAGGACCTCCAGCCGCATCACGCCGCCGTCACGCGTCTTGAACGGCTTGCCGTCCTTCCCGTTCATGGTGCCGAAGCCCAGGAACACGAGGTCCACGTCCGGCCGCACGATCCCGGTCTTCTTCGCGACGCGGAAGACCTGCGTAAAGTGCATCTCCTGGCGCTTGTCCACCACGTAGATCACCCGGTCGGGGCCGATCGTGGCCTCACGCTGCACAAGCGTCGCAAGGTCCGACGTCGCGTACAGGCTCGCGCCGTCGCTCTTGACGATGATGCAGGGCGGGACTTCCTTGGTGTCCGTCTCTTCCTTCACGTCCACGACCAGCGCGCCGTCGCTCTCATACGCGTAGCCCTGCTCCCGCAGGCGCCGCACCATGTCCGGGATGTACGGATCCGCGTCGCTCTCCCCGTTCCACAGGTCGAACGACACGTTCAGCCGGCTGTAGTTCTTCTTCAGGTCCGTGACCGACACGTTCAGGATGTGGTGCCAGAGCGCCCGGTGACCGCGTTCGCCGCTCTGCAGCGCGAGCGTGGCCGCGTGGGCCTTCTCCGAGAACACCGGATCTTCTTTGGCCTTTTTGCTGGCCGTCGGATAGATCTCCTCGAGCTCGGAGATCGTGAACGGAGCCTCTTCGGGGTATTCCCCGGTATAGTACGGATCAAAATAGCACAGCTCCGGCCGGCGCTCGCGCAGCTCCGCGATCACGAGGCCCATCTGCAGGCCCCAGTCTCCCAGATGCACGTCCCCGGTCACCTCATAGCCGAGGTAGCGGCCCAGGCGCTTCAGGCTCTCGCCGATGATCGCGGACCGCAGATGGCCCACATGCAGGGGCTTGGCCACGTTGGCCCCGCCGTAATCGATCACGACGCGGCTGCCCTCGCCCGACGGGCGGGTGCCGAGACGCTCCGCTTCGAACAGCTCCGCCATATACTGCGCGGCGCACTCCGGCGCGACGGTCAGGTTCAGAAAGCCCGGCGCGGCCGCAGATACGACCGAGAACGCGCGCTCGTTCTGCAGCTGGAACGCCACGTCCTGCGCGATGACCATGGGCGCTTTATGATAGGTCCGGGCCCCGGCCATGGCGCCGTTGCACTGATACTCGCAGAGGTCCGGCCGGTTCGATACCGTCACGCGCCCGAGCGACCCGTCATAGCCGGCGCGCTCGAACGCGCGCGCCACGATGGCTGATAATCTTTCCTGAAAGGATTCCATGCGAACTTCCTCCTGTCAACTTGACAGTATACCACAAAGCGGGCCGGAGCGCACCTGTTTTTTGAGAGAACGGCGGACCTCGGCCGGGCCGGCCAAGGCCGGCCTGTCTGGCAAAGGACAGTCACGTCCGGGAATGGACCCGGCGCGCGTCATCGGACCACGGCTTTTTGAAATTATCTGAAAAAAGGCTGTCTTTCTCGCCATTTTAGGTGTATATTAAAAGCAAAGTTTGACCGTACCGGGAGGACACCATGGATTCGGTTCGTTATCTCAATCAGCTCGCGGCCAGATTTCCGACGATCAGCGAAGCGGCCACCGAGGTCATCAACCTCTCCTCGATCCTGAACCTGCCCAAGGGCACCGAGCACTTCATCTCCGACCTGCACGGGGAATACGAGCAGGTGCTGCACATCCTGAAGAACGGCTCGGGCACCATCCGTCAGAAGATCGAGGATGAATTCCGCTCGTCCATGTCGGAAAGGGAGCGCCGTGCCCTGGCCACCCTGATCTACTATCCGGAAGAGAAGCTGGACCAGATCGAGGCGGAGAGCCGCGACGACCTGTCGGATTTCTACCGGCTGACCATCCACCGGCTGATCCGCGTCGCGCGCGTCGCGTCGTCCAAATACACGCGCTCCAAGGTCCGCAAGGCCCTGCCGGCCGAATTCGCCTACGTCATGGACGAACTGCTGCACGAGCGCGAAGGCGTCCATGACAAGGAAGCCTATTACAACGAGATCATCCAGGCCATCATCGACACCGGCCAGGCGAGGCCGTTCATCATCGCGTTCTGCCGTCTGATCCCGCGCCTGATCGTGGACCACCTGCACGTGATCGGGGACATCTTCGACCGCGGGCCGGGCGCCCACATCCTGATGGAAAAACTGATGGAATACCCGAAGATCGACATCGAATGGGGCAACCACGACGTCGTCTGGATGGGCGCGGCCTCGGGCCACCTGGCCTGCATCGCGAACGTGATCCGGCTCTCCGCACGGTACGGGAACCTGGACACGCTCGAAGACGGCTACGGCATCAACCTGATCCCGCTCGCGAAATTCGCGATCGAGACCTACCGGGACGACCCGTGCACCTGCTTTGACGTGCATTACCGCGAGAACAGCTACGACGTGCAGGACCTCGAGATGGACCGGCGCATCCACAAGGCCATCGCGGTCATCCAGTTCAAGCTGGAGGGCCAGCTGATCCTGCGCCGTCCCGAGTTCGAGATGCAGCAGCGCCTGCTGCTCGACAAGATCGACTACGAGAACTGGACCGTCACGATCGACGGGCAGGCCTACCCGCTCGAAGACCAGTATTTCCCGACCATCGATCCCGAGCATCCGTACATGCTCTCGCGCGAGGAAGCGGCCGTCATGTCACGCCTGAAGACCGCGTTCATGAACAACGAGAAGCTCCAGAAGCACATCCGCTTCCTGTTCAGCCACGGGAGCCTGTACCTGAATTACAATTCCAACCTGCTCTTCCACGGCTGCATCCCGCTGAACGAGGACGGTTCCTTCCGGGAGGCCGTCATCGCCGGCCGCGCCTGCAGCGGACGGGCCCTCTATGACATCCTCGAGCTCTACGCCCGCAAGGCCTATCTCGGCGAGAGCGGCACGGAGCGCGATTACGGCCAGGACATCCTGTGGTACCTGTGGTCCAGCGAATGCTCGCCGCTCTTCGGCAAGGAAAAGATGGCCACGTTCGAACGCTATCTGGTCTCCGACCCCAAGGTGCAGGCCGAGCGCAAGAATTACTATTACAGCCTGATCGAGCGGGACGACATCGTGGACAGCATCTTTGCCGACTTCGGCCTGGACCCGAAAACGTCCCACATCATCAACGGCCACATGCCGGTCAACCTCAAAAAAGGCGAGAGCCCGATCCGCTGCCACGGCCGTGTCCTCGTGATCGACGGCGGCTTCTCCAAGCCCTACCAGTCCACGACCCAGCACGCCGGCTATACGCTGATCTTCAATTCCTGGGGCCTGAAGCTGATGTCCCATGAGCCGATCGTGGACGCCGAGACCGTGATCCGCGAGGAGAGCGACATCCACTCCGAGGGCACCTGGATCGAACGCCACAACATCCGCATCGCGGTCGCGGACACCGATATCGGCCGCGTCCTCAAGAACCAGATCCGGGATCTGATGGAGCTGCTCACGGCCTACCGTGAAGGCCTGATCCGGGAAAGTGAAAAGCGGCGCTGAAGGGACGCTTTTTTCAACCGTGTCACAGGATCTCGCGCAGTTTGTCGAGGAACGCTTCCTCGCCCAGCGTGTTGATCTTGAAGAACATGGCCTGGCTGCCGCCCGCGGTGATCGCGGTGAGCCAGACCGGGCCGTCTCCCCTCTGCAGCATCGTCACGTTCAGGCTCACGCGGTTGCCGCCCGCGTAGCTGAACCGTTCAAACACGCGCACGCTGCAGCGCACGTCACCGTCCCGGTAATCGCTCACGTCCTCCAGCGAAGCGGACATGCTTCCGTGCAGGATCCCCTCTTCGATCCGCAAGGCCAGCTGATCGATATCTTCCTGGACCATCCGAACGAGTTTTGCCATATGATTCTCCTTTCCCGGACTGCGGCGCGGCGCCTTGTCGGCGCGCCGCATTTTACGTGCCGCTTCCGCGCCGGTCTCCGCCCGGCTTCCTGATGCTTCCGCGCCGGTCTCCGCCCGGCTTCCTGATGTTTCCTGCTGTACGGATATCATATCGCGTGCGCGGCATACCTTCAAGGCCCGCCGCGGCGGACCGGACGCGCCTATTTCCGCGCCAAATGCGAATTACCGCTCCCGCGGTCTCGCGCAGCAGTCTTTCGGAAGCCTCCGCGGTCTCCCGCGGGTTTCCGCACGCCCCCGCAAGTTTCCGCACGCCCCCTGCTGTCTTTCGCAATGGAAAAGGGCATGCCCTGCGGCATGCCCTTTTCCGTTCATATGGATGGTCCGCGCCCTCCGGAGAGCGCGTTCCTTTCCGGCGCTTACGCGCGGGACAGGTATTCTCCGGTACGCGTATCGATCTTGATTTTGTCCCCGATCTCGACGAACAGCGGGACATAGACCTGCGCTCCGGTCTCCACGGTGGCGGGCTTGTTGGCGCCGGTCGCGGTATCTCCCTTGAAGCCGGGCTCGGTGTCCGTGATCTCCAGCTCCACGAACAGCGGGGGCTCGAGAGCGAAGACGTCTCCCTTGTAGGAGCAGATCTTCACCATCTCATTTTCCTTCACGAACTTCAGCGTATCCCCGACCTTCTCCTCATTCAGAGCGATCTGGTCGAACGTCTCGGTATCCATGAAGTAATAGGTGTCGCCGTCGTTGTACAGATACTGCATATCCTTGCGGTCGATGCGGGCCGCTTCACATTTCTCCGTGGGGCGGAAGGTCTTTTCCACGACACCGCCGTTCACGATATTCTTCAGTTTGGTACGCACGAACGCCGCGCCCTTGCCGGGTTTTACGTGCTGGAATTCGATGATCTGATAGACCTGGTTCTCATACTCGATGGTGATACCGTTTCTGAAATCACCGGCGGAGATCATATCTGCCATAGTGTCCTTTTCCTCCTCAGGATCTTACGTGCCATGTTCCGGCCGCTCCTACTGTACCGGAATATTTTACATGATATGTGTTTCTTTTTCAAGCCTTTTCCGACGCATCCGCGTACTTTTCAGCCGAAAAGGCGGCCGTTCGGAGCTGACCGGGCCGCTTCCCGCGCCGGCGCCGGCTCTCCCCGGCCCGCGTCACTGTCCCCGCTTTTTCAGCGAACGGTGATACAGGGCAAGGACGGGCCGCTCCAGCAGGCGCTTGAGAACGATCTGGATCTCCTCTTTCGGATGGATCCGCGGGACCAGGATGGTCCGGATCCCGGCGCGCTTCGCGCCCCACACGTCCGTAAACAGCTGGTCCCCGACCAGCAGCGCCTGCTCCGGCGATACGCCGAGCAGCTGCAGGGCCTTCCGGTATCCGGACGCGGCCGGCTTGTGCGCGTTCGGCAGGAACGGGCTGTCCACCGCGTCCGCGAACGGCTTCACGCGCGGCGTCTGGTTATTGGACACCAAGCAGGTCACATAGCCGATGCCGCGCAGCCGTACAAACAGCGCCTGCGCCTCAGGCGTGGCGGGCGCCCCGTGCGGGACCAGCGTGTTGTCGATATCGAACAGCACGGCCCGTTTTCCCTGCGCATAGTATCCTTCGTAATCGATCGCGTAGGCCGAAGGGGCTTCCTCGTCCGGCCACAGATTCCGGATCCCCATGGCTTACTTTTTATAGATCTTTTCGAGCTCGGACAGGAAGATGTTGACGTCCTTGAACTCGCGGTAGACCGACGCGAAGCGCACGTAGGCGACCTCATCCAGGTCACGGAGCTTGTCCATGACCAGTTCGCCGATCTCCGAGCTTTCGATCTCTTTCTTTTCGCGGTTGAAGATCACGGTCTCGACTTCGTCGATCATCGCGTTGATCTGGTTGATGGACACCTGGCGCTTATGGCAGGCCGACAGCACGCCGTGCTCGATCTTGGTCCGGTCATAGGGCACGCGCGTCCGGTCCTTTTTGATGACCATCAGCGGGATGCTCTCGACCTTCTCATACGTCGTGAAACGGCGTCCGCAGCTCTCGCACTGGCGCCGGCGCCGGATCGCGTTGTTCTCATCCGCCGGGCGCGAGTCGATGACCTTGGTATCCTCCGCGTTGCAGTACGGACACTTCATGAAAGAGTCCTCCTTTGTGCGGCGCCGCCTTCCGCAGGGCGCGGTGCGGCCTGCCGCCGGTTCCATTATACACAACGAGCACTGTTATCGTCAACTTAAATCCGTGAACAAAGGCTGTATTTTGTGCCTTTCCGGCCGGTCCGGCCGGGTCAGCTCCCTGCAGCGGGCCGGGCCGGACCGCCCCGCCGCCTCACCAGCGCCCGAATTCCGTCAGCACCAGGCCGGGATTCCGCTCCTCGACCATGCCCACGCTCCAGCTGTTCACGAACAGGAGCAGCGGGTCGCCCTTGAGGTCCAGGATCCGCTTCATGTCCGACGTACCCACGATGTTCTCGATGTCCGCCGTACTCGACGGATCGATCCACCGGATGTATTCATACGGGAGCTTGTCCAGCGCGACTTCGACGTTGTATTCGCTCTTCAGCCGGTACAGCAGCACGTCGAACTGCAGCTCGCCGACCACGCCGACCAGGATCTCTTCCATCCCGGTCTGATATTCCTGGAAGATCTGGATCGCGCCTTCCTGCGCGATCTGCGTGATCCCCTTGACGAACTGCTTGCGCTTCATCGTATCGGCCTGGCGCACGCGCGCGAAATGCTCGGGCGCGAATGTCGGGATCCCTTCGAACGCGTACTTCTTATCCGACAGGCAGATCGTGTCCCCGATCGAAAAGATGCCCGGGTCGAACACGCCGATGATATCGCCCGCGTAGGCCTCGTCCACGATGTGGCGCTCCTGCGCCATCATCTGCTGCGGCTGCGCGAGGCGGACCTTCTTCCCGCCCTGCACATGCCAGACCTCCATGCCGGCCTCGAACTTTCCGGAGCAGATCCGCATGAACGCGATGCGGTCACGGTGGGCCTTGTTCATGTTCGCCTGGATCTTGAAGACGAAGGCGGAGAACGGCTCCGCGGCCGGATCTACCACGCCCTGGTCGCTCGTGCGCGGCAGCGGCGGCAGCGTCATCTCGAGGAAATGCGACAGGAACGTCTCGACGCCGAAATTCGTCAGCGCGGAGCCGAAGAACACCGGGGAGAGCTTTCCGTCCCGCACCATGTCCAGATCGAATTCCTGCCCCGCGCCGTCCAGCAGCTCGATGTCGTCCATCAGGCGCCCGTACGCGATCTCGCCGACCGCCTCGCGCGTGGCCGGATCGTCGATCGGCAGGACCTTCGATTCGATCTCGTGCTGGCCGCGGTCCGCGGCCGTGAACGTCGTGATCGCGCGCTGCTCCCGGTCATAGACGCCCTGAAAGCTCTTGCCCGAGCCGATGGGCCAGTTGATCGGGCAGGTCTCGATGCCGAGCACCTCTTCGATCTCACTCATCAGCTCCAGCGGCTCGTTGGCCTCGCGGTCCATCTTGTTGATGAACGTGAAGACCGGGATGTGCCGCAGCATGCAGACCTTGAACAGCTTGATGGTCTGCGGCTCCACGCCCTTGGATCCGTCGATCACCATGACCGCGGAATCCGCGGCCATCAGCGTACGGTAGGTGTCCTCCG
>CACXFD010000149.1 GCA_902766845.1 uncultured Lachnospiraceae bacterium
ACCTGCGCAAAACGCCCGTCACGCGGGACGGGGCAGAGGCGGTCCGGCTGCGTTTTACTATACCAGATTTACGGCTTTCGCGCAACGCCGGATCGGAATATCGACGGGCGTCCGGGCATATCACCGGAAGCGGCATTGGGCGGAACGGATGAAACTTCAAATTGACGTTTCAAAAAAAATATGATACTATCAGAGTGACACAATAGACTCCGCCCCGGGGCGGAAGAGGCGCCGGCCGGCCCCATCGTGGCCGCGTGACCTGACAAGGCAAGAAAGGAAAAACAGATGAAAAAGAACCTGAAGCGGATCGCGGCGCTCCTTCTGGCAGCGGTCATGGTGTTCTCGCTGGCGGCCTGCGGCGGACAGAAGACGGAAAAGGTGAACCTGCTCACGAAGCTGCAGGAACTCTCCCTGCGGGACCGTGAACTGGGACTGGAAGGAAAGTACGGCACGCTCGATGACATCACCGACGGTACCGTGGATAAGGACCTCATCGGCACCTGGAAGACCGCGGACGGAGACGTCACGTATACGTTCGGAGAGACCGGCGAACTCAAGATGAGCTCGGTATCCTACAACACCGAGGATTCGACGCGGTTCACCTGCCTGACGGCCGACGGCCATAAGATCCTCTGCGAAGAATACGACCAGGTCGACTATTCGTCGGACGAGCCGGTCACGGAAAAAGTGGTCTCGTATTCGGCTTATGAAGTCAAGAACGGAGCCCTGTACATCGTCGGCGTCGAGACCGGTGATGAACACATGACGTTCTACAGCTCTTCCCTGACCGTGATGTATAAGGCGGACAGCAAGGGCAGCATCGAAGCAGCGGTGAAGGCAAACCCGCTGGATCCGGCCTCCTTTGCCGGCGAATGGACCGTGGATGACGACGGCGCGGAAGAGAAGACGAAGGTCGTGATGGATGAAAAGAGCCTGACGATCGGAAGCGACGTCTATGAGATCTCTTTTGATGCAGACGGGAATATGACCGTCACGAAGGACGGGGCTTCCACGACCTATGATTTCAACGTGGTGGGCGTCCGTCAGTATGAGTCGGATGACCGAGCGCAGGTCGTCGATGACCATTATATGTTCGGCTTCTATTATCTGGGAGCGGACGAGAATGACCGTCCGAACCTCGAAGGCGTCATGGAAGACTGGCACGC
Source organism: uncultured Lachnospiraceae bacterium (assembly GCA_902766845.1). Lineage (GTDB taxonomy): Bacteria > Bacillota > Clostridia > Lachnospirales > Lachnospiraceae > RUG11204. Next base: position 1,167 of record CACXFD010000149.1, read on the forward strand.
GACGTACGGCGTGGATGAATTCCGCTTCAGCGGAGCGTTCGTGCGCGCAAGATAACGATCCGTACCGTCGATACAGGCCCGGCCGCGGCACAGCCCGCGGCCGGGCTTTTCTGAACAGACGGCCGTGAAGGACCGCGGCCGGAGAGCGCGGACAGCGGATGCGGGAGGAGAAAACATGATCTGGGAGATCTTTGGCCATGACGCGCATGAGATGACCGTGCGGCTGCTGGAAGCGGCGGACGCGGTCTCGATGATTCCGGCCGGGGCCGATGTGGCCCTCAAGCCGAACCTGATCCTGTCCGGCACGCCCGAGACCGGCGCGACCACGCATGCGGGCGTGCTGTCCGGCTGCATCGAGTACCTGCAGGCGCACGGCGTGAAGGATATCAGTGTGATCGAGGGCTCCTGGATCGGGGACAGCACCGGCCGCGCGATGAAAGTCTGCGGATACGATCGGGTCTGCGAGCACTACGGCGTCCCGTTCTTCGATCTGAAAAAGGATCAGACCATGACCGTGAAGACGCCGCTCCGGCCGATGGAGATCTGCCGGCGGGCCGTGGACGCGGGCTTTTTGATCGACCTGCCGGTCCTGAAAGGCCACTGCCAGACGGCCATGACCTGCGCGCTCAAGAACCTGAAGGGATGCCTGCCCGACCGCGAGAAACGGCGCTTTCACGCGGAGGGCCTGATGGAGCCGATCGCGGCGCTCGGCGCGGCGCTGCGGCCGGATCTGATCGTGGTCGACAGCATCTGCGGCGACCTGAATTTTGAGGAGGGCGGAAATCCGGTACAGACGGATCATATGTATCTCGGGACCGATCCGGTGCAGATCGACGCCTACGGCTGCCGGCTCATGGGACTGGACCTGACGGATGTGCCGTACATCGGCCTCGCGGAGGCGTGGGGCGCCGGGAGCACGAAGATCGCAAAAGAGGAGATCATCCGGCTGAACGAGCCGCGGGCCGCGGCGTCCTATGCGGCTCCGTCGGGACTGGTGCGGCGCCTCGTGCGTCCGGTCCGCGCGGACAGCGCCTGCTCCGCCTGCTACGCGGCCCTGGTGCGCGCGCTGTATCAGGCCGGAGAAGAGGGCCTGCCGGTGAACGGGCCGGTCTGCATCGGGCAGGGATGGAAAGGAAAGGACGTCCCGGGCCTCGGGATCGGGGCCTGCTGCCGCGGCGCAAAGAGGAGCGTGCCTGGCTGCCCGCCCACGGCCGCGGCCATCCTGGAGCAGCTGCGCGAAGAGGCATACCGGTAAACGAAGAGACGTGCCGGTATGCGGAAAGACCAGTCTGCCCTGCGTGGCCCGCGAGAGGAGCGGGGCAGGACAGCCCCGTGACGGCGCATGGGCAGCCGGCTGCTTGAAAAAAGGCTTGACACGATGAAAAATATTTGATACAACATAATTGCATCAAATAAAATTACCGCAGGCAAACGCCGCGAAAAGGAGAAAACGATGGGTTTCTATGATCTGAGCGTGGAGAAGACGGACGGCACCCAGCTGCCGATGAAGGAGTTCGAGGGCAAGGTCGTTCTCGTGGTCAATACCGCGACCGGCTGCGGCTTTACCCCGCATTACAAGGACCTGGAGGACATGTTCGAGAAGTATCATGAGCAGGGCTTTGAGATCGTGGACGTGCCGTGCAACCAGTTCGCGGGCCAGACTCCGGGCACGGATGAGGAGATCCATGAGTTCTGCACCCTTCATTACAACACCAAATTCCCGCAGATGAAGAAGGCGGACGTGAACGGGGAGACCGCGATCCCGCTGTTCCGGTATCTGAAGGAGCAGAAGGGCTTCGAAGGCTTCGGCAAGGGTGCCAAGGCGCTGGCCATGGGGCTCATGCTCAAGAAGATCGATAAGAACTACCAGTCCAATCCCGAGATCAAGTGGAACTTCACGAAGTTCCTCGTGGACCGTCAGGGCAATGTGGTGGCCCGCTTTGAGCCGACTCAGGACATGAAGGACGTGGACAAGGCCGTGGCGGCCCTGCTGTAAAGAAGGCATAAGGAAAACGGTCCGGCCGGCGGTGCGCCGGCCGGACCGTTCGTTTTGGAGGAGATTATGAAGCAAAAGACCTACGAACAGCTCAAACTGGACAACCAGCTGTGCTTTCCGCTGTACGCGGCCGCGCGCCGGGTCATGAACCTGTATACACCGTATCTGGCTCCGCTCGGCCTGACGTATACGCAGTATATCGTGATGCTGGTCCTGTGGGAGGAAGACGGGATCCGCGTGGGGCGGCTCTGTGAGCGGCTTCATCTGGACACCGGGACCGTCACGCCGCTTCTGAAAAAACTGGAGGCGCAGGGCCTCGTGACCCGCAGCCGCAGCGCCGGGGACGAGCGCGTGATGATCATCGCCTTGACACAGGCGGGGCAGGAACTCAAGGAGCGGGCCGTGAACGTGCCCGCGCAGGTGGGCCGCTGCATCGCCATGACGCCCGAAGAGGCCGTCACGCTGCACCGGCTGCTGCATCGGCTGCTGGAAGCGTGAGCGGAGCGGGGCCCGCGCGGACGGCCGCGCGTGAGCCGGAAAAGTAAAGAGGCGCGGGCCCGGAACGGGCCCGTGTTCGAAAAAAGTAGGCCGGACCGCGGACGGCGCGGCGTGAAACGGCGCGCACGGGTAAGAAAGACCCGCCGGAAAGGCTTGACAATCCGGCGGGAGTCATGGAAAATGAAAGTGTCCCCAGACGTTTTTTATACGGAGGTAGAAAAAAGATGAAAAGGTTCCTTCCCGGCCTGATGTTCCTGCTGATGGGTATCCTGGCGCTGGTGCTCAGCATCCATACGCTGACGCATGAAGGCAAGGGATACTTGCCGACGACCGGTGTGATCGACCACATCGACAAGGTCTTCACCGGCCTGGACGACGACGGTCACGAAGAATATGACTACGAAGTCTACGTCAACTATACCGTGGACGGAAAAGCGTATACGAGCCTGTCGAATTTCTACGCGCCCGATTACGAGGCGGGCAAGGAGATCAAGATCTTTTACGATCCCGCGGATCCGTCCCGGATCGTCGGGGATTCGAAGGGCTTTATGATCTACACGATCGTGATCGGCGCCGTGCTGTCGCTGATCGGACTGTTCTCGATCGTGCGCCGGGCCCTTTCGGGGCGGTGAGGCGCCCTGCCTTATGACAGCACGCTGATCCGTTCGACCGAAGCGAGGCGGATCAGTTTATCCTTTTCGCCCTTGGGCGAGGCGACGCGCACGAGCATCCATTCCCCGTCCGTATCCAGGATCGTGTTGCTGCCGCGTTTGGAGTTTCCGTACAGGAGGATGTCGGCGTCTTCCTGGTCTTCTTTCAGTTCGAGCATGACCTGCCGTCCGATATAGGAGCGCGCGGCCTCAAAGAGGGCCGTGCGCTCTTCATAATGAGGGGTCCCTTCGGTGTGGGCGAGCTGCTCCTCCAGCCGGTCGATGCGCCGCTTCAGCGGGGAGACCTGGAGATAGGCCAGCAGCCCGAAGATTCCGAAGACAAAGGCCGCGTATTCCATCAGTCGTCCTCCTTTACCAGTTCGATCGAGCAGACCGAGGAGACCGGGATCAGCTTTTCGATCCGGCCTTTTTTCAGATCGGCCTCGATCTTCATCCAGTTTCCTTCAAAGCCGATGACGCGGCAGACGGTATTGTACAGGTCGGCATCCGCTTCGTCTTCAAAGAAGGAGAGGCGGACCTGCTGTCCGGTCAGGGACTCGAGCAGCCGGCCGACGGAGCGGACCGGCCCGCAGCCCGCGGCGGTCCGGACGGACGCTTCGGACGCCCCGGAAGCTTCGAGGACGTCCCGGGCGGACGCTTCGGAGGGCGCGCTGGCCGGTTCGGAGGAGATCTCGTCCTTCAGCAGATAATCGCAGCTGACGCCGAGGATCCGGGCGATGTCGGAGATCTTGTCGATATCCGGCAGGACGGCTCCGGCTTCCCACCGGCTGACGGTCTGGCGCGTCACAGCCATTTTTTCCGCAAATTCGGTCTGGGTCATGCCCAGGTCTTTTCTTTTTCCGGCGATCTTTTCGCCGAGCAGGTCCATCATGGAAGACCCCTTTCTGCAGTGTCTGCGCAAGTTGATCGTTTGATCGGTCCGGTCCGGCTCTATGTCCGGATCCGGTCTCATTATAGCCGTCCCGGCCGTCCGTGACAAGAAGACGGCGTGTGCGGAATGTAACACGCCGGTTTACACGGACGCCGCTTTTGGCCGGGATCCGGGCAATTTCCCGCCCGCCGCCGCCCGGCCCGCTTTTATGGCGTATCTCCGTCCCTTTCGATTTTCTGAACCGGTTGCATTTCAGCCTTATCTTTAGTATAATCATCAGCATACAGGGGTCGGGACGGCCCCTTGGTTTCGTGCGTAAAAAAGCACATTCCCGAAGGAGGAACATCTATGAAGGGTATCATTCTGGCAGGGGGCAGCGGCACCCGTCTGTATCCGTTGACGAAGGTCACCAGCAAACAGCTGCTTCCGATCTATGACAAGCCCATGATCTATTACCCGCTTTCCGTGCTGATGATGGCCGGGATCCGGGATATCCTGATCATCTCCACGCCCGCGGATACGCCGCGGTTCCAGGACCTGTTAGGCGACGGCCATCAGTTTGGCCTGGAGCTGTCCTATGCGGTCCAGCCCAGTCCGGACGGACTCGCGCAGGCCTTCATCATCGGCGCGGATTTCATCGGGGATGACAAGGTCGCGATGGTCCTCGGGGACAATATCTTCCACGGCCACGGCCTGAAGAAGCGTCTGCTGCGCGCGGCCGCGCAGGAGAAGGGCGCCACGGTCTTCGGTTATTACGTGGACGATCCCGAACGCTTCGGCATCGTGGAATTCGACAAGGACGGCAAGGCCATTTCCATCGAGGAGAAGCCCAAACAGCCCAAGTCCAACTACTGCGTGACCGGGCTGTACTTCTATGACAACCGCGTCGTGGAATATGCGAAGAACTTAAAGCCATCGGCCCGCGGCGAGCTCGAGATCACGGACCTGAACCGCATTTACCTCGAGAACGGCGAACTGGAAGTGAGCCTGCTGGGTCAGGGTTTCACCTGGCTGGATACCGGTACACACGAGTCCCTGGTCGATGCGACGAACTTCGTTAAGACCGTGGAGACCCACCAGCACCGCAAGATCGCGTGTCTGGAGGAGATCGGCTACTTAAACGGCTGGATCAGCAAGGAAGAACTCATGAAAGTCTATGAGATCTATAAGAAGAACCAGTACGGCGCATACCTGATGGATCTGATGCAGGGCAAATTCCTCGGAAACTAAGCATTCCGGGGTCCATATAACAAAGCAGTCGGATGAGACTGTATAACACTGCGGGAACGGAAGGTTCCCGGGAAAAAGAGGAAACACGAATGGGAAAGATCAAAGTAACACGTTGTGAGATCGAAGGCCTTTGCGTGATCGAGCCGACCGTCTTCTATGACGAGAGAGGGTATTTCGTAGAGACCTAC
>CACXFD010000150.1 GCA_902766845.1 uncultured Lachnospiraceae bacterium
CGGCTTTGCCTCGGTCGGGGCCATGGTCGCCTACGAGGACGGCCGTCCGAAGCGCAGCGATTACCGCAAGTTCCGGATCCGGGCCGTTCAGGGAAACGATGATTACGCGTCGATGGACGAAGTGCTGACACGGCGCCTGACGCACGGCCTCGAGGAGCAGGCCGGCGAGCGGGCCACCGCGTCGTTCTCCGACCTGCCCGACCTGATCTGCATGGACGGCGGGCGCGGCCAGGTGGGCCGCGCGGAGGACGTGATCGGCCGGCTGGGGCTGTCGATCCCGGTCTGCGGCATGGTCAAGGATGACCGTCACCGCACGCGGGCCCTGTACTATCAGGGACGGGAACTGCCGATCGACGCGAAGTCGGAGGAATTCAAGCTGCTGACGCGGATCCAGGACGAGGTCCACCGGTTCGCGATCACCTATCACCGCGGCGTACGGGGCCGCGAACAGGTCCATTCGATGCTGGACGACATCCCGGGCGTGGGCCCGGCGCGCCGCAAGGGCCTGATGCGCCGCTTTGCTTCGCTGGAGGAGATCCGCGAGGCCGGCGTGGAACAGCTGATGGAGGCGGAGGGCATGAACCGCGCCGCCGCCGAAAAAGTCTACGCGTTCTTTCACGGACCGCAGAAAGGACAGGAATGAGAGAGAACACCGGAAAGGTATCGGTACAGAAGATCCTGGAGAAATGGGAACTGCAGAACCTGACGCCGGAGCTGGATCTGTCGGCGTACACGATCGAAGTGCCGGACATCAACCGGCCGGCCCTGCAGCTGGTCGGCTTCTTCGAGCATTTCGACGCGCGCCGCATCCAGGTCGTAGGTCTCGTGGAGCATGACTATTTTGTTCACAGCCTGGACGAGGAGAACAAGCGCCTGTCGTTCCGGCGTCTGTTTGAAAAGAAGATCCCGTGCATCATCTTCTGCCGCGACCTGCATCCCGACGAGGCCATCATGGAGGAGGCCCGCAAGGCCCGGATCCCGGTCCTCGTGTCCAAGCGCGGCACATCGGAATTCTCCGCGGAGATCATCCGCTGGCTCAACGTGGAGCTGGCGCCGTCCATCCGCATCCACGGCGTGCTCGTGGACGTCTACGGCGTGGGCGTGCTGATCACCGGCGAGAGCGGCATCGGCAAGAGCGAGGCGGCGCTGGAACTGATCAAGCGCGGCCACCGTCTGGTCAGTGACGACGCGGTCGAGATCCGCAAGGTCAGCGACGACACGCTCGTGGGCACCAGCCCGGACGTGACGCAGTATTTCATCGAGCTGCGCGGCATCGGCATCGTGGACGTCAAGACGCTGTTCGGCGTCGCGAGTGTCAAGGATACGCAGGGCATCGATATGGTGATCCGCCTCGAGGAGTGGGACAAGAACCGCGAATATGACCGGCTCGGCATCGACCAGAAATTCACGGAGATCCTCGGCAACCAGATCCCGTGCTATGATATCCCGATCCGGCCCGGCCGGAACCTTGCGATCATCGTTGAGAGCGCGGCGGCCAACTTCCGTCAGCGCCGCATGGGCTACAATGCCGCGCAGGAGCTGTACGACCGCTTCACGCGCCGCATGCAGGATATCCGCGGGGACAAGGCCTGAGGCCGGAAGAGATCGCCCGAGGCCGGAGGACAGACAGATCGCCGGAAGGCAGCTATGACCGTCCCTCAGGCGGCGGGGACCGGGCAGCAGGACTGTCCGGATGTTCGGAGAGACAGATATGAGTACGTTTGAGAAGCGGCTCACGGCGGCGGCCGGGGCCGATGCGGTGCGCAGGCAGGAGCCGATGCACCTTCATACGAGTTTCCGGATCGGGGGCCCGGCGGACTGGTTCGTCGAGGCAGTGAGCCCGGAGCAGGTCCGCGAGGTGACGGCGCTCTGCCGGCAGGAAGGCGTTCCGCTGACCGTGATCGGGAACGGGACCAACCTGCTGGTGTCGGACCGCGGGATCCGCGGCGCGGTGCTGCGGATCGGCGCAGGCCTGGCGCAGGTCTCCGTGAAGGGACGGGAGATCACGGCCGGGGCCGGCGTGCTGCTCTCGCGGCTTGCGCGCGCGGCGCAGGAGGCGGGCTTGTCCGGCCTCGCGTTCGCGGGCGGGATCCCGGGATCGCTCGGCGGGGGCGTCTGCATGAACGCGGGCGCGTACGGCGGGGAACTGGTCCAGGTCCTGACGGGCGTGACCTGGCTCCTGCCGGACGGGACGCTCGAGACCGTGCCGGCCGATCGCCTGGAACTGGGCTACCGGACCAGCGTGTGCCAGAAGAACGGGGCGGTCGTGCTGGAGGCTCAGATGGAGCTTTCTCCCGGAGACCCGTCGGAGATCGCCGCGCAGATGGACGACCTGTCCCGCCGGCGCCGGGAAAAGCAGCCGCTCGAGTATCCGAGCGCGGGAAGCGCGTTCAAGCGCCCGGCCGGGCATTTCGCGGGGCAGCTGATCGAGGAGGCCGGCCTGAAGGGCTTTGCCGTGGGCGGAGCGGCCGTGTCGGAAAAGCACGCGGGCTTCGTGATCAATACCGGAGGCGCCACCGCACGGGACGTACGGGACCTGCTGGAGGCCGTGGCGGACCGCGTCGAAAAGCGCAGCGGGATCCGGCTGGAGCCGGAGATCCGGATGATCGGGGAGTGGTGACCGGGAAAAGCCGGTCCGTATAGAAGAACAGAAGCATCGGAGTTCATACATGAGACCCTCGTTCTCGCAGCAGGTCAAAGCGGAACTGGCCGCTCTGACGGACAAGAAACGCACGGGCCGCGCAGCTGAATGCGCGGCTTTGCTGTGTATGTGCGGAAATGTCAGTTTTTCCGGTGTTTTTGCGCCTTCTCTGTCAGTTTTTACCGAAAATCAGGCGGCGGCGGAAAAAGCCTTTACTTTACTGCAAAAAACTTTTAAAATATCAGTAGTTTCAGATGTTCGCGACCATCCGTGGGGCGGGCAGAGAAAACAGTACGTGCTGGAGGCGTCATCACCTGAAGAGGTGAGGGGCCTTCTTTGTGCCTGTGGGTTTTCTGCGTGCGCTTCCCCGGACGGACCGTCCCTTCGCGGGGCGCCCCTTCCCGGGGACCTGCTCGCGGGGGCGGCGGAGAAGCGGAGCTTTCTGCGCGGTGCGTTTCTGGCGGCCGGCACGGTCAGCGATCCCCGCAAGGGGTATCGTTTTGAGATCGTCTGTCCGGGACGGGAGCGCGCGCAGCAGGTCCGGGAGCTGTTCCGGGCCTGCGCGCTGGATCCCCGGCTGGCGGACCGCCGCGACAAATGCGTGGTCTACCTCAAAGAGGGGGAGGACATCTCGGATGCACTGGGACTGATCGGCGCCCACCGGTCGCTCCTGGATCTCGAGAACGTCCGCGTCCTCAAGGAGATCAGCGGGGACGTCAACCGCCGCGTGAACTGTGAAACGGCCAATATCAACAAGACGGTCTCGGCAGCGGTCGGGCAGCTCGAGGACATCCGTCTCCTGGAGGAGACCGGACGGCTCGAGTCGCTCCCCGAAAGCCTGCGGGAGATCGCGGTGCTCCGGCAGTCCATGCCGGACGCCAGCCTGACGGAACTCGGGGAAGCGCTGTCCCCGCCGGTAGGGAAATCGGGCGTGAATCATCGTCTTCGCAAGCTGAAGGCGGCTGCGGATGAGATCCGCGCAAAGGGAGGTAAGAGAACATGACGACCAGAGATATGACCGTGGACGCGGAAAAGGCCCGGGAGGGAGCCGGTGCCGTTGCCATGCTGGTGCAGATCGCGGGCCGGTTCAACAGCTCCATCTACATCGAGAACGGCACGTCACGTGCGAACGCCAAGAGCATCATGGGCATGATGAACATGACGCTGCAGGGCGGGGACACGATCCGTGTGACCGCGGACGGGACCGATGAGCGCTCCGCCGTGGCCAAGATCGAAGAATTCGTGACAAATCGCGCATGACACAAAGGAGGTGCCGCATGATGGTCGATGTGATCATCGTGGGAGCGGGACCCGGAGGAATCTTTTCCGCCTACGAACTGCTCCGGCAACGGCCGGAGCTTTCTGTTTTGGTCCTGGAAGCGGGCAATCCGCTCGAAAAGCGCAAATGCCCGATCGACGGCGTGAACGTGAAGACCTGCATCGGCTGCAAGCCCTGTTCGATCATGAACGGCTTCGGCGGAGCCGGCGCGTTCTCCGACGGAAAATATAATATCACCAATGATTTCGGCGGTTCGCTGTATGAGTACATCGGCCGGGAGAAGGCCCTGGAGCTCATGCATTACGTGGATCAGATCAATGTCTCCCACGGCGGCGAAGGCACGGCCATGTATTCCACGGCCGGCACCAAGCTCAAGACCGTCTGCATGCAGAACCGGCTCCAGCTGCTGGAAGCGTCGGTGCGCCATCTGGGCACGGACATCAACTACGTGGTCCTCGAGAACCTCTATCGGGAGCTGAAGGACCGCGTGCAGTTCCGCTTCCGTACGCATGTGGACCGGATCGAGGTCCTGCCCGAGGGCGGATACCGGCTCACGGCCGGGGAGGAGACCTTCACCTGCCGTGAATGCGTGATCTCGGTCGGGCGCAGCGGCTCCAAATGGATGGAGAGCGTCTGCGAGGAACTGGACATCCCGACGCGCTCGAACCGCGTGGACATCGGCGTGCGGGTGGAGCTGCCCGCGGAGATCTTCCGGCATATCACGGATGAGCTCTATGAGGGCAAGATCGTCTACCGGACGCAGAAATACGAGGATCTCGTGCGCACGTTCTGCATGAATCCGTCGGGCATCGTCGTGAACGAGAATACGAACGGGATCATCACCGTGAACGGCCACAGCTTCGAGGATCCCGCCAAAAAGACGCAGAATACGAACTTCGCCCTGCTCGTCGCCAAGCATTTTTCGATTCCGTTCAAGGATTCGAACAGCTACGGCGAGAGCATCGCACGGCTCTCGAACATGCTCGGGGGCGGCGTGATCGTGCAGCGCTTCGGGGACCTGGAGCGCGGACGCCGGTCCACGCAGGCCCGTATCGAGGAAGGCACGGTCCGGCCCACGCTGGCCGCCACGCCCGGCGACCTGTCGCTGGTGCTGCCCAAGCGGATCCTGGACGGCATCATCGAGATGATCTACGCGCTGGATAAGATCGCGCCGGGCACCGCGAACGATGACACGCTCCTCTACGGCGTGGAAGTCAAGTTCTATAACATGGAAGTGGAGCTGAACGATCATCTGGAGACCCGGTACCCGGGGCTCTACGTGATCGGGGACGGCAGCGGCGTCACGCATTCGCTGTCGCACGCGTCCGCGAGCGGCGTCTATGTCGCGCGGCGGATCGCGGAGCAGCTGCAGGGCTGAGAGGGTCTTTCGGCAAAAAGGATAAGCGCCGCGGGGCGCATCAATAGTGAAACGGGAAGGTAAGAGGTTTCAGGAATGGCAGATCAGAAGAAGATGGTGGAACACATCACCGACCGCGAAGTGGATTTCGCGCAGTGGTACACGGACGTCTGTGTCAAGGCGGAGCTCATCGCCTACAGCTCGGTCAAGGGCTGCATGATCATCAAGCCGGCCGGCTACGCGATCTGGGAGAACCTCCAGAAGGAGCTGGACGCGCGCTTCAAAGCGACGGGCGTCGAGAACGTCTACATGCCGATGTTCATCCCCGAGAGCCTGCTCCAGAAGGAGAAGGACCACGTGGAGGGCTTCGCGCCCGAGGTCGCGTGGGTGACCCAGGGAGGCCTGGAGCCGCTGCAGGAGCGGCTGTGCGTGCGCCCCACGTCGGAGACGCTGTTCTGCGACTTTTATAAAGACGAGATCCAGTCGCACCGCGACCTGCCCAAGCTCTACAACCAGTGGTGCAGCGTCGTGCGCTGGGAGAAGACCACGCGTCCGTTCCTGCGCAGCCGTGAATTCCTGTGGCAGGAGGGCCATACGGCCCACGCTACCGCGCAGGAGGCCGAGGAGCGCACGGTCCTGATGCTGAACACCTACGCGTCGTTCCTGGAGGATTACCTGGCCATCCCGGTCATCAAGGGCCGCAAGACGGACAAGGAGAAGTTTGCCGGCGCGGAGGCCACCTACACGGTCGAGGCCCTGATGCATGACGGCAAGGCCCTGCAGGCCGGCACCAGCCATAACTTCGGCGACGGCTTCGCGCGCGCGTTCGGCATCCAGTATTCGGACAAGGACAACAAGCTCCAGTATGTGCATCAGACGTCTTGGGGCGTGACCACGCGCATGATCGGCGCCATCATCATGGTCCACGGCGACAACCGCGGCCTGGTGCTGCCGCCCCGCGTGGCGCCGACGCAGGTCATGATCGTGCCCATCCAGCAGCGCAGGGAAGGCGTGCTCGAGAAGGCGTATGAGCTGCGGGATCAGCTGTCCGGCTTCCGCGTCAAGGTGGACGATACGGACAAGAGCCCGGGCTGGAAGTTCAACGAATGCGAGATGCGCGGCGTGCCGCTGCGTGTCGAGGTGGGTCCCAAGGACATCGAGGCCGGCACCTGTGTGGTGGTGCGGCGCGATACCGCGGAAAAGAAGACGGTGGCCATGGCGGAGCTGGCGTCCTTCGTGGGCGAAGAGCTCGAGCTCATGCAGCAGGAGATGCTGGACCGCGCGCGCAAGCACCTGCAGTCCCACATCTATGAGGCCGCGGATTATGAGACCTTCTGCAAGACCATCAATGAAAAACCGGGCTTCGTGAAAGCCATGTGGTGCGGCGATCAGGCCTGCGAGGACAAGATCAAGGCGGATCTGGCCGCGACCAGCCGGTGCATCCCGCTGGCAGACGAGGAGAAGATCTCCGACGTCTGCGTCTGCTGCGGAAAGCCGGCCAAGAAGCTGGTCTACTGGGGCCGCGCGTATTGATCCGGGTGTAAGAGAAGCGGCCGGGACGGGAAGACCCGTGACCGGAACGGGAAAGCCCGTGACCGGAGCGGGGAGACCGTTGACCGGAACGGAACAAGAAGAGAAATGGGACAGGGCCTGCGGATCGGATCCGCAGGCCCTGCTTTGTTATGGGGTCAAAGGGATATAGGAAGATCGGAAAGAAGGCTCCCGGGAGAGAGCTTACTGTACCAGCGCCGCACCGATCGCGCGGCACGCCGCAAGCTCATCGAGGAGCTTTTTCAGGGCGGCCATCGAACTGGAATGGCAGTGGGCGATCTTCGTATGAGGCCCGGCCGCGTTCATCGCGCACTGTACCATCTTGTGGGAGACCGTGCGAGTGAAGAAGACCAGCAGGTCCGGGTCTCCGATCTTGCCCTGCAGCGTCCCCTTCATCTGGGTGAAGACCTTGGCGCGGCAGTGATACTGTTCACAGAGAGTCTTATAACGGCAGGCCATGCAGTCGTTCCCGCCGACGATCACGATGCTCATACGCACCTCCTTACGGCAAATAACAGGCAAAAGACAGGGAGAATACCAGGCAAAATGCATGACAGATACCGGGCAGATACAGGAATGATCCCAGGCGAACACGTGACAAACAGTCGACCGGTATCCGGTAAAAGGCGGCAAAAACCCGGCGAAAGGTTAGCATCAACTAACTGCCAGGGAAAGAAGAAAGCCCCGCGCGGGGGCGCTGTCATCCATGGCAGTTAGCAATGACTAACTTCAGACACACTATACACGCTCCGGCCGTTCCTGTCAAGTGCTTTTTGATCCGCGGGCCGTCCGTCGGACAGAGCCGATTTTTGGCGTCCGCGCCTTGATTTTCCCAACGGTTTGCCGTATAG
>CACXFD010000151.1 GCA_902766845.1 uncultured Lachnospiraceae bacterium
CAATTACTGGGGCGAAAAGGCCAAGCTGGCCCGGATCACCTTCAAGATCTTTGAAAACGCCACCGCGCTGGTGACCGCTCTGGATGCCGGCTCCGTGGATCTGGTCGCTCACATGTCCATCAGTCAGGTGAAAGGCCTGAAGGAAGAATACAAGGTCCTGGAAGGCACCATGAACCTGGTGCAGGCCCTGTATCTGAACAATGCCGTTGCTCCGTTTGACAACATCCAGGTCCGTCAGGCGCTGTGCTATGCGGTGGATGTCGAGGATATGTTAAAGCTGACGGCCGACGGTCACGGCTCCCGCCTCGGGACCTCCATTTATCCGTCCTTCGGCAAGTATTTTGACGCCAGCCTTGTGAATGCCTACCCGCATGATGAAGCCAAGGCCAAGAGCCTGCTTGCGGAAGCCGGATATCCGAACGGCTTCGATCTGACCATTACGGTCCCGGGCAACTACACCCCTCATGTGGATACGGCCATGGTCCTGGCTGAGCAGTTGAAGAAGGTCGGCATCAATGCGACCGTGCAGGAAGTGGAATGGAACACCTGGCTGACCGATGTCTACCAGGGCCGCAAATTCCAGGCGACCGTATCCGGCTTTGATGCTTCCACGCTGACGGCCAATGCCCTCCTGGGACGTTTTGAATCGACGTCTCCCAAGAACATGTGCAACTACAAGAACGAGTCCTACGATGCGTACCTGAAGGAAGCCAATTCCATTACGGACGATGCCCGCCGGACCGAGCTGTTCAAGGCAGCCGCCAAGTGCCTGTCCGACGATGCCGCCAACGTGTACCTGCAGGATCTGGCGGATTTCGTTGCCATTCGCGCCACGTTAAGCGGTTTCCAGTTCTATCCGATCTATGTGATGGATCTGAGCAAAGTAACGTATTGATTCCTGTATGAATTTTGTTCTCAAAAAATTGACGACGCTGCTGATCACACTGCTGATCCTGTCGTTTCTGGCTTATGCGGCCTTCGAAATGGTCGGTGATCCGGTCCCTCTGATTTTAGGGACCCATGCGACCCCGGAGGCGGCTGCCGCGCTGCGGGAGGAACTGGGGCTGACCCGGTCCCTCCCCGTTCGCTATTTTGACTGGCTGCTCAGCTTCATCCGCGGCGACATGGGGACGTCCTATATCTACCGGATCTCCGTCCGGGAGATGATCGGGACCAAGCTTGGCCTGACGGTCACGCTGACCCTGTTCGGCTTCGCCCTGACGCTCCTTTTTTCCATCCCCCTGGGCGTTTACAGCGCCCGCCGGGAGGGCTCCTGGGCGGACCGCGTTCTGACAGTCAGCAATCAGATCATTATGGCGATCCCCGCTTTCTTCGTCGGGATCATCCTGACCGTTTTGTTCGGGGTGCTGCTGCGGCTCTTTACACCCGGCAGCTTCGTCAGCTTTTCCGAATCGCCCGGGCAGTTCCTGCTCTATATGCTCTTCCCGGCGCTTTCCATCGCCATTCCCCGCACGGCCATGACCGCCAAAATGCTGCGATCCTCCATTCTGGGAGAAATGCAGAAGGACTACGTCCGCACGGCCTACAGCCGGGGACATAACCGGCAGACAGCCTTAAAAGCGCATGCGCTGAAGAATTCTCTGCTGCCCATCATTGCCTTCCTGGCTTCCACGGTGGCGGAAATGCTGGCGGGCTGCATCGTGATCGAGCAGATCTTCTCCCTCCCCGGCATCGGACGGCTTTTGATGGTCTCCATCAGCAACCGGGACATCCCGGTGGTGGAAGCCATTGTTATGATCCTGGCGGTCTGGGTCATGGTCGTACATTTCATCGGCGAAGTGGTCAGCGAGATGCTGGACCCGCGCCTTCGCGTATAGGAGGCTGCCGTGAAGAAACTGTTTGCCAAACACAACAACTGGTTTTTCAAGGTCGGACTGATCCTGACCGCCTGCATGGTCGGCATTGTCATCATCGGTCAGTTCTGGACACCGTACGATCCGAATGCCATGAACGGAGCCGTCAAGGGGCAGGGCCCGAGCCTGCAGCATCTGATGGGAACGGACTATTTCGGACGCGATATCTTTTCACGGATCCTGGAAGGGGCCGGCGCGACGCTGCTGATCGCCTTCTTCGTGGTCCTTCTGGGCGCCGGACTCGGCACGCTGATCGGAGCCCTGACCGGGTATTTCGGCGGGGTCATTGACGAGATCCTGATGCGGATCTGCGATGCCTTGACGGCCTTCCCCAGTGTCCTGCTGGCCCTGATCGTGCTGGCGATCCTGGGACCGGGCCGATTAAACGTGATCGGCGTCCTGGCCCTGGTTTTTATCCCGAGCTTTGCCCGGATCGTCCGGGCTGAATTTGCCCGCATCAAGAAGCTCAACTATGTCTCCCTGGCCAAGCTGCAGGGGGTGGGGCATTTCCGGATCATGTTGAAGCATATTCTGCCCAATACGCTGCCGGTGCTGCTGCCGGCCATCTCCATCGGCTTTAACAATGCGGTGTTGGCGGAGGCCAGCATGAGCTTCCTGGGGGTCGGCGTTTCCGCGTCGGACGTTTCCCTCGGCCGCATGCTTTCGGATTCACAGAACTATATTCTGCGCGGCATGCCGTGGTATGCGGTTTTTGTGGGGCTGACGATTGCGCTGCTCATCCTGGGCTTCAGCCTTCTGGGCGAAGGCCTGCAGCAGGAGGACTGATATGGAAGAAAAGAAGAAGATCCTGGAGGTCCGGAACGTCAGCACCTCGTATACAAGAAAATCGCCGCTCGGCAAAACCAAGATCCAGCATGTCCTGCACGACG
>CACXFD010000152.1 GCA_902766845.1 uncultured Lachnospiraceae bacterium
GCACCTACGGGTTCCTCGGGGACGGGAAGACGGCCGTGATGGAGATGGCCGCGGCGTCCGGCATCACGCTGATCCCTCCCGAGGCGCGGGATCCGAAGCGCACGACCACGTACGGCTTCGGAGAGGCCGTGCGGCACGCTGTCCTGGCCGGGGCGCGGCGCTTTGTGATCGGCATCGGCGGCAGCGCCACGAACGATGCGGGCGCCGGCATGCTGCAGGCGCTCGGCTTTGACCTGCTGGATGAGGACGGACGGCCCGTGGAGCGCGGCGCGCAGGGACTGGCGCGGATCGCGAAGATCGGGACGGATCATGCGCTGCCGGAACTGGCCGCGTGCACGTTCCGGGTAGCCTGTGACGTGAACAATCCGCTGTGCGGACCGCGGGGCGCCAGTGCGGTCTTCGGGCCGCAGAAGGGCGCGTCGCCGGAGACCGTGGAGCTGCTGGACAGCTGGCTCGCGCATTTCGCGCAGACCGCAAAAGAAGCGTTCCCGGACGCGGATCCGGATCTGCCCGGAAGCGGGGCGGCCGGAGGCCTGGGTTTTGCCCTGCGTACGTTTCTGCACGCAGAGCTGGCGTCAGGCGTGGACATCGTCCTTGAGGAGACGGATTTTGCGAAGGCCGCGGCCGGCGCGGACCTCGTGATCACCGGCGAGGGACGGCTGGACGGACAGACGGCCATGGGCAAGGCGCCCGTCGGCGTGGCCCGCCGCGCCCGGGAAGGCGGAGCGGCCGTGATCGCGCTGGCCGGGTCCGTGACGGAGGACGCATCGGCCTGCAATGAGGCCGGCATCGACGCCTATTTCCCGATCCTGCGCGGCGTCTGCACGCTCGAGGAGGCCATGGAGAACGAGACCGCGCGCCGGAACATGACCGGGACCGCGGAGCAGGCTGTGCGGCTGTTCCTGGCCGGGCGCGCCGGATAAGTACGGACGGACCGGATCTGCCGGATAAGCGCCGCCATGCCGGTATCGCCGGATAATCTGTGCTGTATTTGCAACTTCAGTTCAGAAAGGACAGACATGAAACGCATCATCCTGATGGTCCTTCGCCTGTTTTACCGTGTTCCGGGCTTTTTCCTGAATCTGATCCGGATGGCAAAGCCGGACTACGGCACGGACGCGGACCGCATCGCGTATCTGAATAAAAATGCCGCGGACGTGAACCGCAAGGGCCGCGTGACCGTGAAGGCCGTGGGCGTCGAGAACGTCCCGAAGGAGGAGAATTTCCTCTACGCGCCCAATCACCAGGGACTGTATGACGTGCTCGCGTTCCTGGAGACCAGCCCGCGCTTCTTCGGCGTCGTCATGAAAAAAGAAGTCGCGGACATCATCCTGATCAAACAGTTCCGCAAGGCCACCGACAGCCTGCCCATCGACCGCGAGGACATGCGCGCGGGCGTGCGCACGATCCAGGAGATGGGGCGGCTCATCAAGGAAAAGCATCCGTTCCTGGTCTTAGCGGAAGGCACGCGCTCCAAGCGCGGGAACATCACCGGGGAATTCAAGGGCGGGGCGTTCCGCGGCGCGCAGATCGCGCAGTGCCCGATCGTGCCGGTCGCGATGATCGACAGCTTCCGGCCGTTCGACGAAGGCCATACGCGGCCGGTGACCATGGAGATCCATTACCTGCCCCCGATCCCGTATGAAGAGTTCAAGGACCTGAAGACCGGGAAGATCGCGGAGATGGTGAAGACGCGGATCGATGACGAGATCCGCCGCACGCTCGCGGAGCGCGGCGAGACGCTGCCGGAGGATCCGGCCGCGGAAGCGGGGCCGCAGAAGAAGGCCTGACGGCGGGCGGGTCATAGAACCGGGCAGCAGAAACAGGATCCGACGGCCGATGGCCGTGGGAGAGGCCCTGAGGAAAAAGGCGGACGGCCGATGGCCGCAGCCGCCCTGCAGCTGAAAAACACGGAGGTGACACATGAACGTCCTGGTAGTGGTAGACATGCAGAACGATTTCATCGACGGGGCCCTGGGCACGGCCGAGGCCGCAGCCATCGTGCCGCGCGTCGCGGAGAAGATCCGGAACTTCGAGGGACTCGTGCTGGCCACGCGGGACACGCACCATCCCGACTATATGGAGACGCAGGAGGGCAGGAACCTGCCGGTGCCGCACTGCATCGAGGGAGAGGATGGCTGGCAGATCCGGCCCGAGATCGCGGGACTTCTGGAGGAGCTGCCCATCGACAAGCCTACGTTCGGGAGCACCGCGCTGGCGTCCTATCTGGAGACGTATGACGAGGAGATCGAGCCCATCGACAGCGTCACGCTGGTGGGCCTGTGCACGGACATCTGCGTGATCTCGAACGCGATGCTGATCAAGGCATTTTTGCCGGAGGTGCCGGTCTGTGTGGACGCCTCGTGCTGCGCGGGCGTGACGCCCGAAGCGCATGAGCGCGCGCTGGCCGCCATGGAATCCTGCCAGATCCATGTGATCCGGTAGGCCGGCGGGGCGGGGATAAACAGACCGGGATCCGGACAGGAAAGGCCCGGACAGAAGAGCATTGAGATCGAAGAGATTTGAAAAGTCCGGGGCCGCACCGAAGGGTGCGGCCCCGGACTTTCTGTTTCTCTGCGGTCTGCGCCGCAGGGGATTCGTTTACCGGCGCTGTCCCAGCGCGAGCAGAAGATCATTCTTGGTATCGAAGAGCTTCTGCGACAGGTCCACGTGCGCGCGCTGCGGGTTCATCAGACGCTTCATCTCCGGCCAGAGCGTATCGAGCTCCTGCGCGCAGTAGGCGCGGATGTCCATGACGGCCGGCGATTCGTACACGCACTCCCCGTTTTTGAAGATGGGCTGCAGCATCTCGCGGACCGTGAACTCGCCGGGCGAGAGCTGGGTGCGCTTCCAGGTGTCCACCGGGTCAAAGAGCAGCAGGTCTTCATCGGGCGATACCGTCTCGTCCGCGAACGAGATCAGGTCCGCGATCAGCTTCCCGCTCTCTTTCCCGTAGATGCGCCAGACCGTCTTGTTGCCGGGGTTCGTGACCTTTTCGGTGTTCTCCGAGCGCTTGATCTTGGGCGTGAAGGCGCCGGCCTTCTCATCCCAGACCGCGGCCAGCTTGTAAACGCCGCCGAAGGACGGGCAGTCCTCGGAGGTGATCATGCGCGTGCCCACGCCCCACGACGTGATCGGCGCGTTCTGCTGCATCAGGGACTGGATCAGGTGTTCATCGAGGTCGGACGAGGCGGAGATGATGCAGTCCGTAAAGCCTGCGTCGTCCAGCATCTGGCGTGCCTTCTTCGACAGGTACGCGAGGTCTCCGGAGTCCAGACGGATGCCGTAGCCCTTCTTCAGCGTGCCGGCGTCGCGCATCTCCCGGAAGACCTGGATCGCGTGAGGAACGCCGCTGCGCAACGTATCGTACGTGTCCACGAGCAGGATGCAGGCGTTCGGATAGAGCTTCGCGTAGGTGCGGAAGGCCGTCAGCTCATCCGGGAAGCTCATGATCCAGCTGTGCGCGTGCGTGCCCTTGACCGGGATGTCGAACATCTGGCCGGCCAGCACGTTGGACGTGCCCACGCAGCCGGCGATGACGGCCGCGCGCGCGCCGTAGATGCCCGCGTCCGGTCCCTGGGCGCGCCGCAGGCCGAATTCCATGACGCCGCCGCTCTTGGCGGCGTGCACGACGCGGCAGGCCTTGGTCGCGATCAGGCTCTGGTGGTTGATGATGTTCAGGATGGCCGTCTCCATCAGCTGCGCCTGCGTGATGGGCGCCACCACCTTGACGAGCGGCTCCTTCGGGAAGACCACGCTTCCTTCGGGAATGGCGTAGACATCCCCGGTAAAGCGGAAGTCCTTCAGGTAGGCGAGGAAGTCGTCATCGAACAGGCCCACGCTCGCCAGATAAGCGAGGTCTTCCTCGGTGAAATGCAGATCTTTGACATAGTCGATGACCTGCTCGAGGCCGCAGGTGATCGCGAACGCGTTGCCGCAGGGGTTCTTGCGGTAGAACGCGTCGAAGACGACCGGCATGGACATGCCGGACTTGAAATAGCCCTGCATCATCGTCAGTTCATACAGGTCCGTCAGCAGGGTCAGATGGCGCTGGTCGGACGCAGGGGCGGGAGCGGGCCGCAGACTGGTCATGGTCAAAACCTCCTTCGAACAGCCCCGCAGCGGGGCGGGTGTTTTTCTTATCATAGCACAGCGGAAAGGGGTTGTCATCCCGAAAGAGCCGGGGATGCGGTCACGTTCCGAAACTGCGCTGCGTTGCGGCGCACCGGGAGTGTGGTATAATAGGGCATGAGAAGAGAGGAGGCACAGGAATGGGATACTGGACAGACGCCATGCTGGGCATGGCCGTGGGCGACGCGCTGGGCCTGCCGGCGCAGTTCATGGACCGCGAGGACCTGCGCGCCGAGCCGATCATGGAGATGGAGCCGGACAGCACCTTCGGCGTGCCGGCCGGCAGCTGGTCGGACGATACGAGCATGGCGCTCGCGATCCTGGACAGCCTGCGCATCCGGGGCTGTGTGGACCTGGACGATATCATGCAGCGCTTCATGTCCTGGGTCTGGGAGGGCGCGTATACGCCCTTTGGCCAGTCCTTTGACGAGGGCCAGACCTGTATCCGCGCGATCATGGAGTACGCGCGCCGCCCCGACCCGCACACCTGCGGGCGCACCGGCGAGCACGCGAACGGCAACGGATCGCTGATGCGGACGATGCCGCTGTGCCTGTGGGAAGCGGAGCGGGTGCTGAGGGTGCGGGAGGAGCCGGCCGCGGGATCGGGGCAGGAGGCGGCCGGTCAAGAAACGGATCCGGCGGCCGATGAGAAGAGGCCCGCCGGACCGGCCGCGCGGCAGGAGCAGGACGGAGGGCCCGCGGCAGAGCCGGCCTGCGAAGCGGCTCTCGCGCAGGCGATCGAAGAGATCCACACGGTCAGCGCACTCACGCACAACCATCTGCGCGCACAGACGGCCTGCGGCCTGTACTTTTTCTGCGTGAAGGCCGTGCTGGAAGCCAAGGCGCGGATGGCGGAAGCCAGGGTTCAAATAACGAAAACCGGGGCACCTTTTTTCGAAGATGGGGAAATACCTGCCGACGGGGCTAAAAACGCCTCCACGGGCCTTCTGGAGGCCTTACAGCGCGGGCTGGACGAAGGCTTCGCCTGGTATGAAACCCATGACGGGGCGGAGCTGTCCCACTACGACCGCCTCCGTGATCTGGCCGCATTCGCACAGACGCCGGAGACGGAGATCCGCAGCAGCGGCTACGTGGTGGACACGCTGGAGGCCGCGCTCTGGAGCATCGCCCGCAACCGGACCTACGAAGGCTGCGTGCTGCGCGCTGTGAACCTCGGGGACGACGCCGATACCGTGGGCGCCGTGGCCGGTGGTCTGGCCGGGCTGTGGTACGGGTGCGGGCGCGGCGATGGACGGGGCGGTGGCAATGTGCAGGACGGCAAGGGTAGGACGACCGGCTCCGGCAGCGGGTGCAGGAAGGCCCCGGACGGTTCCGGCATCCCGGAGGAGTGGCTGGAAGCGCTGCAGAAGCGGGAGTGGATCGAAGCATTCTGTGAGGAGATGGAGAAGCGGGACGCGAGGAGGGGGAAGTGAGATGACATATTCCGAATACCGCGCGCAGTTTGCCGCCACGGAAGAATTCCGCCGTGCCTACGGCCGCCTGTCCGAGGAAGAAGCCTGCGCGCTGATCGATGCGCAGAAGACGTCTACCACGGTAAAGGCGTGTATGATCACGACGTGGAGGTCGTGCAGGGAGGAAGCGTAAAAGAGTAACTGCACATTGAATAGATAATGAAAACACTGGGATTTGTTGACTTCAAAAGATACCAAAGATATAATATCTCCAGAAAGTGATGCTTCACAATGATAAAGCCTAACAGGAGAAAGCATCGATGGCAGAGGGGGGTTAAAATGTCATACAGAGTGTACACAAGTGACGTGACATTACCAGTAACGTATGTATGGAAATGCTCACATTGTGGAGAAGTCAATGCATCCTCACAAGAGATTACGACTACTGGAAAAACGACATCATTGGGTGGTGGGTTTAATGCGGATGCAAGTTCTATGGCAACATTTGCCGCGCAGCAAGCAATGATGGGTCATGCAGGTGTTTTGTCGGGACGTCGAGGCGGGTATGAGCAGTACCGAAAAATGAAACTGTCATGCGAGTGTAAGAAGTGTGGGCATAAAGAAATCTGGGCGCGTAGTTCGATTGCGCAGATTACGAAGCCTCTGGTTATTATCGGGTTAGTCATTTGCGCCTTGGTTGCAGGCTACAAGTTGATCTTCTTAGACAAATGGATCCCACTACTTATGCTCTATATAGCGATTGGGCTTATAGGCTTTTATTTGATTTCCTATATTGTGGACAAGGTATTTTTCATGCGGTATATGGATAAGAAACTGAGTGGAGTAGATCAATTGTCGTTTCCGCATTTGGTTTTGTTTAACTACTCTTTACCAACTTGTTGGCAGCCGTTCCAAAAGGATGTTGAAAAGGCACTTCGAGAAGAAAAACAGGCATTGGACAGTAGGGAAGTATGATTGGCCCAGAAGAAGAGAAGCCGAGGCTTTTCTTCTTTTTTCTGTTAAGGCAAGTAATTGAAAGTGTGTCATAATTGACATTATTCGCTTTTCGGACTATAATTGATTTTGGCATTTTGCACAAACACAGACAGGAAAAGCGAGGCCTTTAATGGAATTCCTATCTACCAAACAGACATCCGAAAAGTGGGGCATCAGCGCCCGCAGGATCCAGATCCTCTGCGCGGAAAACCGTGTTGCAGGAGCCATACGCGTAGGCAAGACCTGGATCATTCCCGCACGCGCGGAAAAGCCCAAGGACGGACGGGTGAAGAGCGGGAAATATGTAAAAGCCCATCCGGAAGAATAAGCATTTTAAGACATGTTGACGTGAAAAGATACCGCATTAAGAAAAGCACGAAGCAATAAAAAGGGGTATGAATATGGCAAGCGACAAGTTTACTGTTGTAGGAACAAACATTCAGGAAAAGGCAACGGTTATCTGGAACGTTGCAAATCACCTGTTCGGATTTTTTAAGCCTCACGAATACGGCCTGGTTATTCTTCCAATGACGGTCGTGAAGCGTTTTCATGACTGCCTGCTTCCTACGCATCAGGCAGTACTGGACACCTATGAGAAAGTAAAGAAACTGGCGGTCATTGACGGCTTTCTTCGGAAAGCGTCCGGATATCAGTTCTACAACACTAGCAAGTTCACGTTCGAAAGCCTTCTGGCGGATCCTGAAAACATTGAGAGTAATTTCCGCGACTATCTGAACGGGTTCTCCTCCAATGTACAGGATGTGTTGGCAAAGTTTGATTTTGATACGATCATCAAACGCATGGTCGAATGCGGCTCGTTATACCTTATCATCAAGGAGTTTGCATCCGAAAAGGGCTATCTGGGCCCGGACAAGATCAGCGCCGTAGACTGCGGATATATTTTTGAGGATCTGGTACGCCGGTTCTCCGAGTCCTTCGGAGAGGAAGCCGGAGCTCACTTCACCAGCCGTGACATTATTTATCTGATGACAGATATCCTTCTTGCCGGGGAGGATCTGAGCAGGCAGGAAAACATCACCGTTTATGATATGACCATGGGCACCAGCCAGATGCTTTCCTGCATGGAAGAACGCATTCACGATATCAATCCGGAGATGGAAGTCACCTGTTTCGGGCAGGAGTTCAATCCTTCCACGTTCGCGATTGCCAAGGCGGATATGATGATTCGGGGCGGTAATCCGGACAATATGAGGTTTGGCGATACACTGAGCGAAGATAAGTTCACGGACTACAACTTCCGCTATATCATTTCCAATCCACCTTTCGGCATTGACTGGAAACGAGAGCAGAAGGCAGTGGAGAAAGAAGCAGCCAAAGGTGAAGAGGGACGTTTTGCCCCGGGTCTTCCGAAGATCAGTGACGGGCAGCAGCTCTTTGTGCTGAACGGCCTGAAGAAACTGGATCCTAAAGGCAAGATGACGATTATTCAGAATGGATCTCCGCTTTTCTCCGGTGATGCCGGAAGCGGCCCGTCCAATATCCGTCAGTACATTCTGGAAAACGACTGGCTCTCCGCCATCATCCAGCTCTCTACCGACATGTTCATGAACACTGGAATCAGCACCTATATCTGGGTATTAGATAAGGATAAGCCTGTGGAACGCGCCGGAAAGGTGCAGCTCATCGACGCAAGCCACTGCTTTACGCCCCGCCGCAAATCCATCGGGACAAAGCGTAACGATATCAGCGACACAGACCGCGCGCTGATCGTGGAAGCCTTCACCTCTTTTTCCGAAGGAGTATTCGGTGATAAGAACAGCGTGTACTGCGAGAGCAAGATCTTCAGCACAGACGAATTCGGCTACAACAAGATCGTGGTAGAGCGCCCTCAGCGTGATGAGAATGGCGAGATCGTGAAGAAGAAGGGGAAGCCAGTGGCGGACTCCTCTCTTCGTGATACAGAAAATGTACCGCTCACAGAAGATATCGACTCATACTTTGAGCGTGAGGTTCTGCCATATGCTCCGGATGCTTGGATCGACCGCAGCAAGACAAAGATCGGCTATGAGATCCCGATGACTAGGTACTTTTATGAGTATCAGGCTCCGGAGGACAGCGAAGCTATTCTCGCCCGAATCATGGATATGGAGACCAAAATCTCTGCTTCTCTTCAGGAACTGTTTGGGAGGGAATGAGGATGCCTAGAAAAATGAAGCCCTCTGGGATTGATTGGATCGGAGACATCCCTGCTTCGTGGGAACTTGTTAGAACAAAGAATAAGTTCTCTAATCATAAAGATGTTGCCGGAGATAAAGCGGATGATTATGAAAGGCTCGCGTTGACGCTAGGAGGCGTAATAAAGCGACCCAAGGATGACTCAACAGGTCTGCAGCCGGAGGCCTTTAACGGTTATCAAATTCTGCGTCAAAACGAGTTGGTATTCAAGTTGATAGACTTGGCAAATGTAGCCACAAGCCGTGTGGGGTATTCCCCTTATACCGGGCTTGTCTCTCCAGCTTATATCATCCTCACGCCGAGACATGAGTTTGAGAGTAAATATGGCGTCTATTTCTTTCTTTCCATGTGGCAGAGGGAAATCTTTAACCATATGGGAGATGACGGCGTTCGAAGCTCGTTAAATGCCTCTGATCTTCTCAACATACCCTATTTATCGATTCCTTATGATGAGCAAAGAAGGATAGTTGATTTCCTTGACACCGAATGTTCCCGAATAGACGAGGTCATCGCGCAGACCCGCGCATCTATTGAGGAATACAAGAGGCTGAAGCAGTCTGTCATTACTGAGGCGGTCACAAAGGGTATTCATTCAGACCGCCCAATGAAAGATAGTGGGATAGAGTGGATCGGAGAGATTCCAACCGATTGGGAGATTGCTCCGATAAAAAGAGTTTTGACCGAACAGACCACAAAAACTCCAACTGGGGAGGGAGAACAACTCTCTGTCAATCAAAAGAAAGGTGTTGTAAAAACTTCTGAATCAGGAGCGGCCAACCCGTCTTTGTCTACAATTGATTGGAAATTAGTAGCAATAAACGACATTGTATTTAATAAATACAAGGCGCATTCAGGAGTATTCTTTGTTTCACAATACAATGGTATTGTTACCTTCAATTATTCTGTATTCAGATGTTTAAATAATAATTGTCCAAAGTACTTCGAGTATCAGTTTAAGACGGATGGATGTATCGCTGAATTTAGAAAACAGATGCGAGGCGTTGGGGACAGCATAAGTCCGCTGTATACTAAGGATTTGTTTAGGATCATAATCGCGGTTCCTCCAATTTCAGAACAGTATGAGATATCAGGATTTATTAGTAAAAAAATGCAAGAAATAGATTCCCTTATATCCAAGAAAGAACTGTTAATATCGGAACTAGAAAACCTTAAAAAATCGCTCATATATGAATATGTCACTGGTAAGAAGGAGGCCTAACTATGGGGAAAGAGAATATGTATGTAGAGCCTGCAGACGATTTCCCTGAGGATTCTAGACAAAAACATCGTTTGGGCGAATATGCGGATAAGCTCATGGCTATGACCATGGATACCACAGAGAAGCGTTTTGAGAGTGATATCGAGGCGTTCTTCCTGTCGGCAGCCGGTGGGTATGCTAAGTGCGGGGATGCGTATGATCCGAAGCTTGGGCTGTATAAGGACACGCTGATCCGGTTCGTTAAGGACAGCCAGCCGAAGGCGTGGCAGCGCTTTGCCAATATGAATGCGGTGGATCCGGAAAAAAAGTTCTGTCTTGCGTTCAACAATGCGTGTGACATGGACGGCGTTCTGCATGTGCTGCGGCACGGCTTCAAGCACAGGGGCGTTGCATTCCGGGTGTGCTACTTTATGCCTGAGTCCAGCCTGAACCAGCTGGATGTAGAAAACTACCGGAAGAACATTTTTCATTGCATCCGGCAGTGGCATTATAGTGCAGATAATAAGAACAGTGTTGACATGATTCTTGCCGTAAACGGCATTCCGGTGTTCGCGTTTGAGCTGAAGAATCAGTTCACCGGGCAGAGCGTGGAGAACGCTAAGAGGCAGTGGAAAACGGACCGCGATCCGCGGGAGATCTGCTTCCAGTTCAACAAGCGTATTCTCGCGTTCTTCTGTGTGGATCTGTCGGAAGTCTGGATGACCTCAAAGCTGGTTGGTGACAAGACGTATTTCCTGCCTTTCAACCAGGGCAGCAACGGAGCCGGCAATGACGGCGGAGCGGGCAACCCCGCCAATGACGAAGGGTATCCGACCGACTATCTGTGGAAGCATGTATTCCGTGCGGACAGCATGATGGACATCATCCAGAAGTTCATCAGCCTTCAGGGGGATAAACTGATCTTCCCGCGGTTCCATCAGCTGGATGTTGTACGGAAACTGATTGCGGATGTGAAGGCGAACGGTGCCGGACACAACTATCTGATCCAGCACTCAGCCGGATCCGGCAAGTCGAATTCGATTGCCTGGACGGCTTATCGGCTGGCCTCACTCCACGATGACCATAACAAGGCTATCTTCAGCAGCGTGATCGTGGTCACCGACCGCACGGTCCTGGACGCTCAGCTTCAGGCAACCATCTCGGGCTTTGATCATACGCTCGGCAGCGTAGAAACTATTGGTGAAGGAAAGAACTCACAGGACTTAAAGCAGGCCATCAATGACGGGGTACGCATCATCGTTACCACACTTCAGAAGTTCCCGGTCATTTACGAAGAGGTCGATGCCGCCAACGGCAGAAACTACGCAGTGATCTGTGACGAAGCCCATTCTTCTCAGACCGGATCCAGTGCACAGAAGCTGAAGACCGCGCTGGCGGATCTCAGGGAAGCGCTGAAAGAATATGCCGAGATTGAAGGCGTTGCGGAAGAAAAGGTGGATCCGCAGGATAAGCTGGTGAAGGAACTGATCGCTCATGGAAAGCACAAGAACCTTTCCTTCTTTGCCTTCACGGCCACTCCGAAAGACACGACTCTGGAGATGTTCGGCACCCGGGATGAGACCGGACAGTTCCATCCGTTCCACATCTACAGCATGCATCAGGCTATTGAAGAAGGCTTCATCCTTGACGTGCTGCAGAATTATATGACCTATAAAACCTGCTTCAGGATCGCCAACACCACGCCGGAAAATCCGGAGGTCCCGGCCTCAAGGGCAAGCAAGGTGATCAAAAAATACCAGCAGCTTCACCCGGAAAATATCA